>UQXJ01000031.1 GCA_900545015.1 uncultured Mollicutes bacterium
ATTCTTAGTTTATCATCAAAATATTGTTTTTTTGTTAGTTATTATAGTGTATAAAAGTAAAAATCTTTACTGTACTTAAAGAACCTTTTTTATTAAATTTAGCTTCGTATTGTGTATCACCATAAGTAAAACTAAAAATTGCATCTTTTGCGCTTGTTTGTTCAACACTTGAGAAATCACCTCTAATATATTTGCCTGTAATTTTAACTCTTGAACCAGCTAATTTAGGCTGAGCGTTAAGCGATTCTAATTCACCTTCATTTGTGATGTTGTAGTATACAGGTTCAGTAGGAGTCATGTTTGATTTTAAAACACAAGCTTCAGATATGAATTGTTTATCTGAATATCCTGTTAGTTGTAAACCAAAACTTCCGTTATCAACTTTTGCAGTGACGATAACAGCTTGGTTCATTACAACTCTACCATCAACAAATCCATCACCTGGATCACCTGTTGTTTCTAAAGTATTCATGTTATAAACATAAAAATCTGTTTTTCCATCCATTAAATAGAAAGTATTACCATAAGAAGCAGTAACAACACCTCTTGTAGTAACTATTTTGCCATTGTATTTATCAATATCATCTTTAATATCTTTTAATCTTTCAACAGATTTAGCAGTAAATGAAAATGGTGTATCTTCATAGCCTTCTTTTGAAATAGTTCCAGCAACTTCGCCAGCATCTAATAAACCAATTGTATTGTTTCTAACGATAGTCCATGCAGCACCTTTTGTGATATCGATCTTAAAATCTGTAATGACTTCGCCTGATTCAGTTTTAGGAAGTACTGTGATTGTTTCACCATGAAAGAATTTTCCTTCGTATTCAACGTTTAATTTTTTTAAAGGAGCTTCAGTAATATTAAACTCAATTGTTTGTGTTTTGTATCCTTGTAAAGATACTTCAATTTTAACATGACCAATTTCGTTTAATGTAAGTTGATTACCATTTAAAGTTATTAAATTATCACCTTCGGTAATTGTAATTTTTGAACCATTAAGAGCATTGTTTGATTCATCTTTTACAACGACTGTGAGAACTTGGCCTTGTTGTTTTTCGCCTTCCAAAGTAACAATAAATTGTTTTTCCTCTGGGATTGTTGGGGTGTCTGGTCTTTGTTGACCGCAGCTTGCAATTAAGCCTAAGCTAGTAGTGCTTAATACGCAAAGAAGTGACAGTGTAAGTAACTTTTTCATTTTTTCCTCCTGCAAATACATCTGTGAAAATAGTATACAAATTTATACAACATTTTAATATGACGCATTTCTAATATTTTGTTTCATATTAAAACGATAGTATCAAAATAAAATAAAAAAATAGGTGGGGAATAAAATCCCCGCCTATGGAGTTTGTTTGAATTATCTTTGAACTCTACCGCTGCCGTCTCCACCAGCAAGTTTAGCAACTTCATCAACAGAAACTAAGTTGTAATCGCCTTCGATACTGTGCTTTAATGCACTAGCAGCGATTGCAAATTCAATAGCTTGTTGTGGTTGATATTTATTTAAGAGAGCGTAGATTAATCCGCCAGCAAATGAATCACCACCACCGACTCTATCGACGATTCTTAAATTGTATTCTTTTGAAATGTATGCGTTTCCATCATAAATCATACCGCACCATTTATTATCACTTGCACTGATTGATGTTCTCATTGTTGTGCAAACTAATTTGAATCCGAATTTATCTTTTAATTGTTTAGCAACTGAGATGTAGCCATCTTTATTGACTTTACCACTAACTGTATCTGTGCCTTCAGCTTTGATACCAAAGACATCGTTAGCATCATCTTCATTTCCAATTAAGACATCAACATATTGCATAAATTCAGTCATAACTTCTCTAGCTTTTTCTTTTGACCAGAGTTTATTTCTATAGTTAAGGTCACATGAAACTGTAACACCATGTTTTTTACAAGCAATTAAAGCTTGTCTTGTAATTTCAGCAACATTATCACCTAAAGCTGGTGTAATTCCTGAGAAGTGGAACCAGTTGACTCCTTCAAGGATTTTATCCCAATCATATTCATCAGGATTTGATAATGCAAATGCACTATTTGCTCTATCATAGATAACTTTTGAAGCTCTTTGTGAAGCACCTTTTTCTAAGAAATAAATTCCAAGTCTATCTCCACCTCTAATGATATTAGAAGTATCAACGCCATATCTTCTTAATGAATTTAAAGCAGCTTGTCCAATTTCGTGTTTTGGCATTTTGCTAACGAAAGCAGCATCAACACCATAATTTGCTAATGAAACACAGACATTTGCTTCACCACCACCAAATGTAGCTTCTAAATGATCACATTGTACAAAACGTAAGTAGTTGTCTGGTTGTAAACGTAACATTAATTCGCCTAAAGTAACGACTTTCATACTATTCTCCTTTGACAAGTTTCATTGCTTGTCTTGTTTTTTCTTCGATTTCTTCAAATGAACCTTTCATCATGAAACTTCCACCACATGCAATAATGTTTTTGCAAGCAAGATATTCCATAACGTTATCTTCATTTACACCACCTGTTGGCATAATTGTGATTTGTGGGAATGGTCCACTTAAAGCTTTAATTGTTTTTACTCCACCAAAGTTAGAAGCAGGGAAGAACTTGATTGTTGTTAGACCAAGATCAAGTGCTTTCATGATTTCTGTTGGAGTGACACAACCTGGAAGGTAAGGAACATCGTGTTTTTTACAAACAGCAGCGACTTTTTCACTTAATCCAGGTGAAACAATAAATTTAACACCAAGTGAAATTGCTTCTTCAGCTTGGCTTTCATTAATAACTGTACCTGCACCAATTAAAGCGTTTGGGAATTTTTCAACACATGCTTTAATTGCATCTTTAGCACAGCTTGTTCTATATGTGATTTCAGCAACTGGAAGTCCACCATTAATAAGTGCTTCCATTGTTGGAATAGCGTCTTCAATATTTTTAATTGCGACTACTGGAACAAGTCTATAATTTTTAATTTCTTCTAATATTTTTTCCATAGCTATTCTCCTAATAAATTCTTTATATTACGATAGCTGATATTATAACAAAGTTTCTTAGCTTCTTCTAATTCATACTCACCGTTATCAACTTTTTCACCAATAAATGATGATAAGATTCTTCTAAAGAAGTCGAATCTTGAATAACTTGAGAACGATCTAGAGTCAGTTAACATACCAAGATTTGTACCAATTAATGCATATTCTGATACTTTTTCAAGGTTTTTACGTATTCCATAGAGCGTATCATTGAACCACCAAGCAGCACCAACATAAACGTTTCTAAATGCGCCTGAGATACATGAAACTTCTCTAACAACTTCTGGATTTAATGAATAAAGAACGATTGTTGGACGGTGTTCATCATCGAGTTGATTTAAGAAGTTAATTAAATCATTTAAGTTAACTGGATCACTGATGACATCAAATCCTGCATCAACTCCAACTTTTGCAAACATTGCTTTATTAATATTTCTTGTAACACTGAAGTGAAGTTGAACAACAAGATTTCTCTTTTTATATTCTTTCATTAAGAATACGAGTATATATCCGAATAATTTATCTTTTTCAGTAGCATTTAATGAATCTCTATTAAGGAATAATTCATTTGCTTCTTCTTTAGTAGCATAAGCTTTAGGGAAATCTTTAAATCCATGGTCAGTGATTCTACAACCTTTTGATTTAAAGAAATCTAATCTTTCACTAAGTGCATTTTCTAAATCATCAAGAGTTTTAATTTCGTGTCCTACAACATCACCAATTTTCTTTATATATTCTGAATCGAAACTATAAAGTTTATCTGGTCTAAATGTAGGTGTGATTTTTGTATTGTTTATAGTTCCATGATCTTTTAAATCATCAATTGGGTCATCTGTTGTAGCAACAAATTCAACATTGAATAATTTTAAAAGCTTTTGAACTGATAAATCTTTTAATTTTTCGTTAGCAGCTTTATAAATTCTGTCTGCTGATTCTGCGTTTAATGGTTCATTTATGCCAAAGACTTGTTTAAGCTCAAAATGTGTCCAATAGTATAAAGGATTTCCGCAAAGCATAGGAACGATAGAAGCGTACTTAACAAATTTTTCATAGTAACTTGCGTTACCTGTAATGTATTTTTCATCAATTCCACATTGTCTCATAGCTCTCCGTTTATAATGGTCGCCACTTAACCATAATTCACCAATATCAGTGAATTTTTTATCTAATTTAATGGCGTGTTGGTCAAGGTGACAGTGATAATCAATGATTGGTAAATCTTTTATATAGTTGTATATTTCTTTACTTGCATCGCCGTATAAAAGAACATTTTCGTTAAAGAAATTTTCTTTCATAAATTAGACACCACTATATGCGCTAAATCCACCGTCGATTGGTAAGACAATACCTGTAATAAATGAAGCAGCTTTATCACTTGATAAGAATAAGACAGCACCTAAGAGTTCATCTGGAGTTCCGAATCTATCCATTGGTGTATTTCTTAAAATCTTATGTGTTCTTGCAGTTGGAGTACCATCAGCATTGAATAAAAGTGCTTGGTTTTGAGCTGTTGCAAAGAAGCCAGGAGCGATTGCGTTAACTCTAATTCCTTCTTGTGAGAAGTGAGTTGCTAACCATTTTGTAAAGTTACTGACACCAGCTTTTGCAGCACTGTATGCAGGAATCTTTGTTAATGGAGTGAATGAATTCATTGATGAAATATTTAAGATTGAACAACCTTTCTTTCCTAACATATCTTTTGCAAAGACTTGAGTTGGGAGAAGTGTTCCTAAAATATTAAGATTGAAAACAAATTGGAAACCTTCTTCTTTTAAATCAAAGAAAGTAATTGTTGATTCATCAATTTCATTTGAGAAGAATTCTTGAGTTGTTGTAGCTTTTGGTGAATTTCCGCCAGCACCATTAATTAAAATGTCACATGCACCGAAATCTTTTAAAATTTCTTGGTGGCAAGCTTCAAGTGATTCTTTACTTAAAACGTTTGCAGCGTAACCTTTTGCGATTCCACCTAAATCTGTAATTTCTTTTGCTTTTGCAGTTGCTGATTCAAGACGTAAGTCAAGTAAAGCAACTTTTGCGTTACAAAGAGCAAATGCTTTAGCCATTTCTGAACATAAAACACCACCAGCACCAGTAACAACGACAACCTTGTCTTTAAAATCAACAAATAATGGTAAATTTTCTTTTGTCATATTTTGTTTCCTTCCTTATTTACTAAAGCGTTCTGAAGCTTCAAATAAACCATTTATATAACAAGCACCAAGTGCTCTATCGTATAAACCATAACCAGGTTTTTGATCTTCACCGAAGATATTTCTTCCGTGGTCAGGTCTAACATAACCATCAAATCCGTTATCAACTAAGTTTTTAACGATTAATGGCATATCAAGTGAACCATATTTTGAATAGTGTCCAACTTCTGTGAATGAATCTTTATCGTCTGTGTATTTAACATTTCTTAAATGGACGAAGTAGATTCTCTTAGCTTTAGCATATTTTGCAGCTAATCTAGGAATATCGTTTGATCTTCCTGCGCCAAGGCTACCTGTACAAAGTGTTAAACCGTTATGAATGTTAGGTACAGCTTCAAATAATCTATCAATATCACTTTCGCTAGAAATAATTCTTGGAAGTCCGAAGATATCCCATGGTGGATCATCTGGGTGAATAGCCATATTGATGTTGTATTTATCACAAATTGGCATAATTGCATTTAAGAAATAAACTAAATTCTTAAATAATTGTTCATGTGAGATTTCTCTATAAGCTTTTAATAAACCTTGAAGTTCATCTGGGCTATATGATTCATCCCAACCAGGTAAATGTAAGTGGTTAGGATCAACTTTTTCAAAGTCATCACGTGAATAACTTAATGCATCACTACCATCGAATAATTTGTGGTGCATATCAGTTCTTAACCAATCAAATACTGGCATAAAGTTATAACAAACAACTTTGACACCATTTTTTGCACATAATTCTAAGTTCTTTTTGAATGCTTCAATATGAGCATCTCTTTTTGCTGTTCCCATTTTAATGTCTTCTGAAACTGGAATTGATTCGATGACTTCCATCTTCATTCCGTTATCTTCACAAGCCTTTTTTAACTTTAAAAGAGAACTTTCATCCCAAACTTCGCCAGCTTTTTTATCATAAACAGAAGTGACGATAGTAGACATGTTTGGAATTTGTCTAATGTATTCTAGAGGTATGGAGTCATTAAAGCCATACCAGCGAAAAGATAATTTCATTAGTGTTTCCTCCGTATTTCGCTTATATTCTAATTCATAGGTTTATTTTATAAATTGCAATATATTTAGAAAAACATTGCATTTCTTACTTTCTTTTGGAAGCGCATACATTTTACTAAAAAATTCATTGCAGAAAGTTAAACTTATGTTAGAAAATATTAAATCTTGCAATATAGTTGATGTTTAATTGCAAGATTTACTATATAAATTATATCAAAAAAGGAGGCATATATGTTTAGATTTGTTAATTCAGAACTCGATATTTCTCATAAATTAGACTATGCATCATCTCCAATGGATGAATATGGAAAGCACATGCATATTTTCTATGAATTAATTTTGTTTTTAAGAGGTGATGTTGATTATCATGTTGAAAGTGAATTAAGACATTTAAAAGCTGGAGATATTGTTTTAATAAATCCAGGAAAATTACACTTTGCTGCTGCAAATCATAACATTGGATATGAACGTTATGTTTTAAAATTTCCAGCCTCGATGGTTCCTGATTATTTAAAGGCAATGTTAAAGGATAACAAACCATTTTATTCAAGTAATGCCTTCATAGAATCAATCATTAAAAACTTTGATACTTTGCATGACACTTATAGTGAGGATGATTTTGCAACGCTTATAAAGAGCAAAATTATTGAAATTTGTGTTTATTTAAAAAACGCAAAACAAGGTGTTATGGGTTATAAAAATGACGATATAATTTCTGTATTAGTTGATTACATTCAAGCACATATTAAAGAAGATTTAACACTTGCTAAATTAAGTGAAAACTTACATTACTCAGAGTCATATTTATCTAATTTATTTAAAAAAGAAATGCATTGTTCACTCATGAAATATATCAAAACTAAGAAGATAATTTTAGCTCAAATTATGATTAGAGAAGGTAAAAAAGCAGTGGACGTTTGCGAAGAATTAAAATTCAATGATTACTCTACTTTTTACAGAACTTATGTTAAAGTATTAGGTGTAAGTCCTATCTTAGATAAATTTGACAGATCTTAATTAAAAAATGCAATATTTTTTGAAAAATATTGCAATTTAAAGCGCTTTCATTTTTCTATACAATCAATAGGACGCTATTTTTAGTGTTATTTAATTATTAAATAAAACTAATTTTTGGGAGGTCTCTTTTATGGGAAACGCAAAAAAGATTTTCGCCAGTAGAGTAAAGTCTGCTAATGTTAAAATTTTCCCAGAAGCTGCACTTGGTTACTTAATTGGACCAGTACTCGCGCTTGCTGCAAATGGTATCGTTAACACTTATCTTATTCAATACTGGGATAAAGTCTTAAGTCTTGGAGAATGGGCTCCATTATTCCAGACACTCTTACCAATAATTTCTGCAATTATTATTGTTATTGGTAACTTACTCGTTGGTAGATTAATGAGTAGAAAACCAGGATTTGCTGGTAAAGCTCGTCCATTAATCTTAATTGGTATGCCATTCATCGCAATCGCATTACTTGTCTTATTCATGGTACCATTTCCAGAAGGTGCAACAGCTGAAAATCCAAGCATTTTAGCCCTTGTAATGATTACAATTGGATACAACTTATATTACGCAGTTGCTTATCCTTTCTATTATACGGCACACTCATCACTCGTTGGTTTATCTACAAGAGATGGCAAAAAACGTTCACTTCTTGCTACAGCATCAAATGCTGCTCAACTTGGAGCATCAGGACTTGCTGGTATGATTGGACCTTTCCTTGTTGACTGGTTAGATTTATTAGCAAAAGATGGATCTTTAGAAGCAAAACAAGCTGCAAATAATAAATGGTTTATCTTAATGATTATCATGATTGCTTGCTTAGTTATTGGATGCTTTGTCGAATTCCTCTTTACAAGAGAAAGAATTACAGAAGAATCACTCCAAAAAATGGGTGATAAAGATGCTGCTAAAGCTCAAAAATTAGATAACGAAGAAAATAAAAAAGTATCAATGAAAGATCAAGCTAAAGCTTGTGTTAAAGAAAAATATTGGTGGTTTATTATTGTTTTCTTCTTCTTATATCAATTCAGTGGAATGTTAAAGAACAATGATGCTACATGGTTCTCTCAAGCATTCTTAAATGGTGAAACTAAATTAGCTGGAACAATTAATACAGTTGGTGCAATTCCTACAGCACTTGGTATGGTTGTTATTTGGCCACTTGTTAATAAATTTGGAAAAGCAAATTGTATTAAAGTTGGTGGATTTATCGCTGCTCTATGCGGTTTACTTGGGTTTGTTTGTATTCCTTTAGCAGGAAATGTTGGTGCAATTTATGGAGTATCAATTGCTGCATTCTGTTTAAAGGCACTTGGAACAGTCCCTGCTATGTATATCTCGCTTGCATTACTCGCTGATGTTAACGACCACATTGAAGCTAAAACAGGAATGAGAACAGATGGCTTCACAATGGCTGTCTATGGTTCAATCATGGTTGCTACACCTGGTCTTGCAAATGGTGTTATCGCTGGATTAAATTCAGCATTTATAGGAAATGTTCAAGCATTACAAATCGTTCACACATCAATTTTCTTTGGTGGTGAAGTTGTTGCTTACTTAATTATTGGTATTATGTTCTTATTCATGAACGTTGAAAAATTCTCAAACGAAGATCATAGAATCATTCTTGAAGCTCAAAAAGCTGCTTGCTTAGCAAGAGGAGAAGAATGGATTGATCCACATACAAGAATGGAACTTGAAGAAAAAGAATCAGAACGTATTGCTGAAGAAGAAAGAATTAACGAATTAAAAGCAAAATGCGCTAAAAAAGGCTTAAACTTCGAGGAAGAAGAAGCTAAATACCAAGCTGCATTAAAAGCAAAAGAAGAAGCTAAAGCTCAAAAAGAAGCTGTTAAAAAGGCAAAGGCTGAAGCTAAAAAAGCTAATAAAAATAAATAGAAAATAGGTATTTATGAGAAAAGAATTATTATTAAACGATAACTGGAAATTTAGTATTGAAAATAAAGAAGAAATAGTTAATTTGCCTCATTCTTGGAATGGAAAAGATGGTCAAGATGGTGGCAATGATTATTTAAGAAGTGTTGGCACTTATATTAAAGAATTTGATGTAGATATAAATGAGAACGAAGAATATTTTTTAGTTTTTAATGCTGTTAATTCACTCGCTGATGTTTACTTAAATGGTGAACATGTTGGACACCATGAAGGTGGATATTCACGTTTTATCTTTAATGTTACAAAAGCAATTAAAGATCATAATGAATTAAAAGTTTTAGCTGATAATAAGGCTTATCCTCATATATATCCTGACGCTGCAGATTTCACTTTCTATGGTGGAATTTATCGTGACGTCATTCTTGTATCAAAAAATAAAAAACATTTTGAGTTCTTAGAGGATTCTGCTCCAGAACTTAAATGTACATCAAAAATTGAAGGAAACGATGCTTTTATAAATGTAAAAGCTATCGTTACTTCAAATAATAAAACTGTTATTGAAGTAGTGGACCATGAAAATAATGTTGTCGCTAGTGGAAATATTAACGAAGATATTAAAATTAGTAATGTACATTTATGGAATGGTTTAAAAGATCCTTATTTATATAAAATCGTTGGAAAATTATTAGATGAAAATAATAATGTTCTTGATGAAGTTAGTGTAAATTATGGATTTAGAACATTTAAAGTTGATCCTAAAAAGGGATTTATCCTTAATGAAAAAGAATATCCATTAAGAGGTGTTGCAAAGCACCAAGATAGACCTGGCATTGGAAATGCTATTTCTAAAGCTAATATGGATGAAGATATGGCCCTTCTTAAAGAAGTTGGAGCTAATACTGTTAGATTATCACATTATCAACATGATCAATATTTCTACGATTTATGCGATAAAGAAGGTTTAATCGTATGGGCTGAAATTCCATATATTTCTAAATACCTAAAAGAAGGCGATGCTAACGCAAAAAGCCAACTTAGTGAATTAATTCATCAATGTTTCAACCACCCATCAATTATTTGCTGGGGTATCTCAAACGAAATTACAATGTTTAGAAAACAATTTGGTAAAGCATGTAGAGCAGATCATAAATTATTAAATGATTTTGTTCATAAAGAAGACCCTTCAAGACTTACAACAATTGCTTGTTTCTCAGTTATGAATATCTTCAATAGAATTGCTCATATAACTGATTTATGTTCATATAACCTCTATTGGGGTTGGTATATGCCATTTACACCAGTAACATGTTGGATTCTTGATATGTGGCATTTGTTTTATCCAAAACAACCTATTGGATTAAGTGAATATGGTGCTGAAGGCATGCCAAATTTACATTCATATATTCCACGTAGATTTGATAATACTGAAGAATACCAAGCTTGTTATCATGAAAAAATGCTTAAAGATTTCTCAACTAGACCATACATTTGGGCAACACATGTTTGGAATATGTTTGACTTTGGTAGTGATGGAAGAAACCAAGGTGGAGAAAAAGGCATTAACCATAAGGGCTTAGTTACATTTGATAGAAAAACTAAAAAAGACGCTTTCTATGCTTATAAAGCATATTGGAGTGATGAACCATTCGTTCATATTTGTTCTAAGAGATATGTTAATAGAACAGAAAAGAAAGCAACTATTAAAGTTTATTCAAATCAAAAAACAGTTTCACTTTATCAAAACAATAAATTGATTGCTATAAAAACTGGCGATAAGGTCTTCAAATTTAAAATTAAATTAGTTGAACATAACGATATTAAAGTTGTATCAGGAGAGCTTGAAGATACATCGACAATCATTAGAGTTAAACAAAGAGACAAGTCATACATCCTTCCTAAAGGTGGAAATAACATGTCTTGGGAAAAATAAATTATTAAATTTAAAACACAAAAAGCGACTTGAAAATAGTCGCTTTTTAAAATCCTTTTTTTCAGAAAAATGTGAATAGTGAAATAAAAACCTTGCAAAACAGCGTTATTTTCACTATTTTAACAAAAATGAGGAATAAAAAAATTGACTTAATAAAAATGTCTTTCTATCGGCTTAATTATTAATTTAAAAGGCAATTTAGTGAGATAAAATTATATGCGATGATTATTAAAATGAAGAGAAACAAAAAAGACTGAAACTTAATCGTTCCAGCCTTTTAATATGCTTAATTCTTATTTATTTAATTATGCATTAGTTGTTTCTTCAGCTTTAGTTTCAACAGCTTTTGTGTTGAATAAATTGAAGAATGAAGCAACTGTTAAGATGATCATGCTGAGGAAGTACATGATGAATGCAGGAGCTCCTGTATTCATAGCAGCGACAGCATATTGGTTACTTTGGTCAAGTTTAGTGAACCATAATGTACCCATTAAGTATGTTCTTGAATTGATAACATAAATGAAGCAAACACCAGCTAAGATAGCAGCTACCAATAATGGTAAGTATGAAAGTGGGTTGTTCTTGAATTTTAATGTTAAGAATCCTGAACCAATAATGCAAAGAATTGCAAGAATTGAGAATACAATGATTAATGGAAGTTCATCAATACTGAATCCTAAATTACTTGAACTTGCAATGCTTAAGAACATTGAAATTAAGATAAGAACTAATGCGCCAAGGCTAATAAAATAACCTATACCTAATTTTTTAATCTTTTCTAACATAATTAGTTAAGTCCTTTCTTTTTATCAAGGAATGCAGTGAAGATAGTAGCGACAAATGCTAATCCTGCAAGTGTTGCAGAAGTTGCAATGACAGCTTTATAAGTTGTTCTCCACCATGTTTCAACTTCAACGTATTGTGTGTTAGCATCAACCATGTTCATGTAGTTACTTTGAGTTAATACCCATAAGTCACAGTGGACAGCTTCTTTAACTTTGCTTGAAATTTCACGATCGTTTTTGATTGAATCAGTTGTGAAGTTGTTATATTTAGCATCATTTAATTTATCTAATGTTTGTGTTGAGTCCCAACTTGTAACACCAGCATAAAGTGCTTGTGGTAAATAGTCGACATCATCTTCAAGGTCAGTGACGATATATCCTTTATATCCCCATTCACCTCTTAAGATATCTGTTAATAATCCTCTTGAACATGTAACTTCAACAGGTCCAATTTTTGAGAATGAAGTCATAACGCCGAGTAATCCAGCATCTCTGTCTTCTGTGTCATATTTTGTAGCTTCGAATGCGAGTTGGAAAGCTCTTAATTCGATTTCTCTTCCTCTTTGTTCTGTTAAGTATGGAGAGACACCTGATCTATTAGTTTCTTGGTCGTTGAATGCAAAGTGTTTAGGAGCAGCGATTAAGCCTTTATCTAAAGCACCAATGCTGTATTCCATGCCCATAACACCTGTAATAACTGGATCTTCTGAATAGTATTCAAGATTTCTTCCGTTATAACCTGTACGGTGTGTATTCATTGATGGGCCCCATAAGATTGGTAAGCCAACAAACAATGCGTCATTACCCATCATTCTACCTTGAGCATAAGCTAAACGTGGATTGAATGTTGAACCCATAACTGGTCCACTTGGGAATACTGTCATTTGGAATTTTGCGTTTTCATCTGTTTCGTCGATAGCCCATGCTGGTTTTGTATCACCATAGTTACTGAATGATAATGTTTTGAATGAACGATCACCAACACCATTTGGTCCGTTTTCAGTGAATTTACCACCAACAAATCCGACTGATTCCATTGGTAAGTAGTCTCTGTTACCATGAACAATGAATGCAACAGCTTCATCGTAATCTAATTGGTCAAGTACTTTATCCCAGTTAGGATCTGTGTATTTAGCACCTTTTAAGTTAATGTAGCTTTCTTTGCCTTCTTTTCCGAATGTAAGATCTTTTACATCGTCATCAGTTTTAACAGTATATGTACCACCGTTGATTAATTTAATCATTTCTTCTTCAGCAGTAAATTCTTTATATTCTAATGGCCATGTTCCGTTCCAGTCATTTCTTGATAAATATTTAACTGAATCTTCTTTGAAGTAGTTTGGATCAGCGTATTGAATTGAATTCTTTACTTTTTGTCCGCTCTTAGAAACATTGAATGTATCTTCATCAGCTTTTCCGTTCTTTGTAACGTATTTGTGTGTGTAAACTTTAGTTGCATCACCATCAGCTGTCATTTTGTTTTCAGCATCAGCTTTAACACCTTGAGCAGCAAGTACGTTATTTAATGCTTCGTGTGCACCGTTTCCGATTGAGAAATAGTAATTACCAGCATCTAAGATATATGAACCATTACCATCTTTAGCTTTTGAATCCCAGCTAGCGAGGTTTTGCATATCAACTTTAACACTTAAAGTTTGGCTCTTTCCTGGTTCAAGAATTTCAGTTTTATCGAATGCGACTAGTTGAATTGCTGATTTTTCAACACCATTTTTAATGTTGTCTGCTGTGTATGGTGCTTGACCATAGATTTGAACAACATCTTTACCAGCTACTTTACCAGTATTTGTAACTTTAACGTCAAAAGTAAATGTGAAGTCGTGAGCGCCATGACTGAGAGTTGGTTTGCCAACGATTTCTTGTGTAAATGTTGTATAACTTAATCCGTAACCGAATCCGTAAGTAACTTCTTTACCATATTCCCAGTTGCTTCCATCAAATGATGAGCCAGCAGCTGATCTTGCGTTACCAACGTTAGCGATGAAATCAGCATAACGTGTTTCATAATATCTATAGCCTGTGTAAATTCCTTCAGCTTCGATAACGTATTTTTGACCTGTACCTTTTGAACGACCTTTACAAGCATCTGCATTTGTATATTTGTAGTCGCCATAGTTAACCATTGCTGGAGCACTTAAACTACTTGTAGCATAAATGTCTGATAAGTGACCTGATGGGTTTGTAGCACCACTAATGATATCGACAACAGCTCTTGGAGCATAGTTAGCACCAATACCCATCCATAAAACAGCACCAACTTTAGGATCATCTTCTAAGCCTTGAAGTTCCATTTGGTTGACAGCATTAATAATAACGACAACCTTTTTACATTTTTCTTCTGCTAATTTAATGATTGCTTTTTCTTTAGCAGTAATTTGCATTGGGTTTGTAACACCTTCTGAAGCAAGGCATTTTCCTTCTCTTTTATCCCAATCAACACCTTCTGAAGCAGCTCTACCTAAAACAACAACACCTAAGTCATTGTAGTTATCAATAGAAGTGATTGCGTCAGGGTTAAGTGCTGCAAGATCATCAGCACTAGCTTCTTTTGATTCCCAAGGTGCTCTACCATACGCACCCATTGCAGGGTAGTCATTTTCTGAGATTTTCTTGTCTTTAACATATTTTTCATATGTTTCGTTTAAAACAGGATTAACTTCGAAACCTGCTTCTTCAAATGCTTCATCAAAGTGAACAGTTTGGTTATTTCCTGCTGCTTTATGACCAATGAATGCACCAGTAATAGTTGCTGAGCTACGTGCACCAAATAATGAAACTTTAGTCTTATTTGTTGAACTTGTAGCAACTGGTAATGTGTTATCCTTGTTCTTTAATAATACAGTACCTTCAGCTTGAATTAATTTTGCTAAATCTTCGTGTGATTTAACGATTTTCTTTGAATCACCTTTACCATCACTTGTAAGGTATTCGTTATCAGGTGTGAAAGCTTCAAATAATTTTCCACCTTCTTTTTGGACTAATTTTGATGATTGAGTCTTTAAATAGCTATCAACAGCATCTTTATTTGCTTCAAGAATTGAACTACATGCAGTACCTAAGACAAGTACTGTTCCAAAAGCAAATGTAAGTCCACGGGCAGTTCTGTTTAATTTACCCATATTTCCTCCTTATGATTTTTAAACTATTAATTATAGTTGTCAGGATATTTATACCAAATTCAAATGAGTAAATCAAAGAAACTCAAATCAAAAAAA
>UQXJ01000032.1 GCA_900545015.1 uncultured Mollicutes bacterium
GGCATTTGCCAAGATGGGGTAATTAAATTTTATAGATTTAATTACTTTTGTTCTTGCTTGTGTTTCAAACTAAAATTCAATGTTATATAATTTTCTTGAAAGAAAGAGGACTTAAAAATGAAAGTAAAATATGCCGTAATTCCATGCGCTGGTAAGGGAACTAGATTTTTGCCTATAACAAAGGGCGTTGCTAAAGAAATGTGCCCAATTGTCGATAGACCAACACTTGATTATATTGTCGAAGAATGCTTGCAAAGTGGCATTACAGATATCGTTTTTATCGTAAGTGAAGGCAAAGAAGATATTAAAAAATACTATTCTGTAGATGAACCTTTCGAAAAAGACTTAATTGAACATGGTAAAAATAAATATGCTGAATTAATCCACCATATTGGCACAAAAGCAAATTATCATTTTGTTAAGCAAGAAGTTCAACTTGGATTAGGACATGCCGTTTTACAAGCAAAAAGTGTAATTGGTGATAATAATTTCGTAGTTTGCTGTGGTGATGATATTTGCACATACAAAGACATTCCACCTGTTAAGCAATTGATTGATGCTTTTGAAAAAGTTGGTGGCAAAACTGTTGTTGGTGGACAAAAAGTTCCTCATGAAAATATTAATAAGTATGGTTCAATGAAAGTCGAAGAAGTACTTAATGATAGATTATTTAAACTAGGTGGAGTTGTTGAAAAACCTGATATTGATAAAGCACCAAGCGATTATGCTTCACTAGGAAAATGGGTATTCAATTCACATATTTTCGAAGAACTTGAAAATACTCCAAAAGGAAAAGGTGGAGAAATCCAATTAACTGATGCTATTGAACAATTAAGACATAAAGAATCTGTCTATTTCTACGACTTTGACGGAAAAAGATATGACTGTGGTGATAAATTAGGTTATTTAACAGCCATCATCGATATCGGATTAAGCAGAGACGATTTAAAAGAAGGACTTAAAGAACACATTAAAAATTTAAAATTCTAATATAAAATGAAACTGGATTTATTCAAAAGTAAAAAAGCACTATTCTTTTATGCGATTAATTTTCTAGTTTTCGTTATTGTTAGCGAATTACTTCTTTTCTTTATTAATGAAGGTATTGCTGATGGAAGTAGGGAAGTTAAAATCATTGAATATTATGCATTAGGAGCAATACTTTTAAGCGCGGTTGTTTGTACACTTTTATCAATTTATTATTTAAAAGGAAAGGTAACGTTAGCTTTTGTGGTATTAACATTATCAGCTGGTTATTCATTAAAATCGTTTGTTGAATTGATTAAAGAAACGATTTTAGGTGGACCATTGTTATATGTTTACATTGTGATTTTTATATTATCTTTCGCGATTACGTTTGGCTTATTTTTAATAAAGATTTTCTTTTTTGAAGCCAAGTACGAACCACTTGCATTGAACATTTTATTCACATCATTTTATTTCTTATTTTCTTTTGAACACATCTTGTTAACGATTGAATTAATATTAAATATTAAAACAATTCATGAACTTAACTTGATGCCTTTATTCATTTCATTTGCAGTTTTTGGAACAATAAAAATTCTAACATTCTCGCCTTTAATGAAAGAACTTTCTTACACAAGAAAGCACAAAGTTGAATACTAAAGAAATGTCATAAAAAGTGAATGAAAGTGAAAATAGTTTAGTTTTGCAATGTTTTTAAGAAAAATATAGACATTATTCAAATAAAAATTGGATAATGTCTTTTTCTTTAATGCCTGTTTCTTTAAAGAACTCATCTAAAAATTCGTAAGGTATATCTTCAAATTGACTAATTCTATGAGCATCAACTCCTATTATAAATTTGGTATTATTTTCTTTTGCTAATTTAAAGAATTCTACTGATGGATAAAATAAGCAACCATTTTTAAAGGCACCAAATCTATTATAAAGGTAACCGTTTAAATTTATTTCAAGTGGTATGTTCATCTCTATAGATGCGTTAATTATTTCTAAAGAAAGATCTTTAATTTCATCACTAAATACACTCACATGATTTATAAAAAAATCTGGATGAGCAACATATTTATAATAACCTGATTTAATCCCTGAAATTAAATCAGCTACATAACGCTTGATACAAAAAATATTATCTTTAGCAAAAAATGGCCAATAATAGGATGGTTCGTTTTTCTCGTTATATGTAAAATGTTGACCTAAAATTAAATAATTAACTTTATATTTTTCATATAATTCTTTGTAATAAGAATCTAATCTAGGGATATATTCAATTTCAAAACCAACATAAATTTTTATTTGATCTTTGTATTTTTCTTTAAGTGAATTAATTGAATTTAAATAATTTTGAATTTCTTCAAAATCCATTCTCATGCCTTCGTGATGTATTCCTTTAAAAGGGCCATGATCACTAAAACCTAATTCCTTGAATCCGCATTCAATTGCTTTTTTGACATATTCCTCATCATTAATTTCTTGAGCGTGTCCGCATCTATAAGTATGTGTGTGATAATTTGTAATTAATTTCATAAGACAATTATACAATAAAAAAGGTCCGTTTTTCGGACCATAAACTGAATTAGTTTTATTTTGAATAGTTTTCTATAAAATCTATTTTAGTTTGATTGAATTTTGATACGTTTACAATGTAAGTAGCATCACTTGAATAAGTAATGTAGAAATCAAAAGCAATATCATCTAAACTAGTTGAAGTATCTAAGATGCCTAATGCAAGTGGCTTAGCGTTGCTTACACCTAAAATATTTTTACCAAAATCATAGGCAAGATCAGTGCGTGCTGTTTGAAAATAATTTCTTGCAGTTGAGCCTACTCTATCAAAGCTAGAAATATATTTATAGAAACTCAAATGTGAAAAATAAGGATATAAATCTGTTAAAACTGTAGTTTCACTAACTCTATTTAAACATGATGAATCTAAATAAGGTTTATTTGATTCATCGTATTTAGGACTAAATGAATAAACACCAGCTTGGATGCTCCCTTTATTTTTCTTAAATGTAAGATATCCATTTCTAGTTAATTCTTTATTATATGTTGATTTATAATAAGCAAGATATTCATCTGAATAATCATCATAAATATAATCTGCAGTGAAATATTTTCTTCCTTTACTATATGTTTTTCCGTTATCGACAAATTCACCTAAATCACTAGAATAATTATAAGTTTCTAAATTTTTAACAAGTTTTACTAAGCCTTGATCAGCAGCTTTAGCTTTTCCACCGTCTTTTTTATATTTAGCGATTTCAGGAAGAGCTAAAGAAGTATCATCAATTTTAGAAATTGTATGAGTAATATAACCATTAACTCCAAAATCCATATTAAAAATAAGAGTCCCATTGTCATCAGTTACTTTATATTCTTCAATTAATCCGGATAAACCTGTTGTAGGAGTTAAAGAAGAAGCAGTTAAAAAAGCATTGATGTTAATTAAATCATTAGAAGCAAAAGTATATGTTAAATCTTTATAAGTAATAGTTTTTAAATTTATATTCTTATAAAAATTCTTTAAACCAGTACTTGAATCAAATATATCTTTTGTATCGTAACTTAATGTAGCATTAGGAATAACTTCTCCATTTTGAATTGAGTAAGAATAAATTCCATCCTCATCATTTGTAAATCCGATAGTCGTTTCTTTTTTATCTGAATCAATTAAAGTATATTGAAGCGTATCGCCTAAATAGACGTAACTTTCTTTATAAAATTCAGGATTTAGACTTGTCTTAAGATTAAAATCTATATCTAGTTTGTAGTTTTTACTCTTCTTTAATTTTGCTAAATCATCTTTTAAAACTGTATCCTCTTTTGCTTCAACATTTGGTTTATTTTTTTCACTATTTGAACATGAAAATAGTGAAAAAAGTAAAAAAGGAATGAGATTTGCAGGGTTTTTGATTTTAAATTGCATAGAATGACCTCATTGTAACTTGAGCAGTTATATCATCAAAATTTGGTAATTCGCCTTTAAATTCTTTCTTTTTATTTGATAAACAAATTGCTTTATATGTATCTACATATTTAGTCCCTTGACTTTGACCTGTGACAACTAAAGTTACACTTTCCATAACGTTATTGTTAATTTCAAATGTAAAGGCAAATGTATCATCAACTGTTTTACTATAGATTCTTGTTGAAGCTGAAATAGTTAGATAATTACCATTTTTTTCACCTGAGCTTGTGATTTCAATTGTTGATAAGCCTGTAGAATGTTTACCTAAATTATAGGTATGATAATAATTCATAAGGTCCCTAAATTCAGGGAAGAATAAAGGGTTAGCACCTGTATAAGCTCTTAAATCAGCACTTGGATTGTCTTCATTTTGAATGCCGTCTTTAGTTAAGAATGCGCAGCATGGAGTGATATATTTTTCAAATTTACCATATTTTTCTACGCCTGTATCGTTAGCAATTGTGTAAATTTCATATGGAGCTGGATCGCCATAAGGGATATCATTTCTATCAACTTTCTTAATTGAGCCTGAATTAATTTGAATGTCATTTGAATAAGAAGTGATTGTTCCTTTAAACTCAGCATCACCAAAAATTGCATAATTTGAATCAGCAATATCAAATGCATCGTGATACATAAATTCATAATTGCATTCACTAATATCTTCCCCATAAGCTAAAATATTACGAGCAACTTCAAGACTCTTATCGCTTGGAAGTGTACCATCTTTATAGTCTTTTAAATTAACAATTGTATGTGGTTTATTATAAATTTTATCTTCTCTAATCATTGAAAAATCATTTAATTTACCATTAAATTCAGTTTTTTCACCATAATTTAAGTTAGATAATGTGTATTCGGTGTAAGTTCTTGCTTCAGATTCATAATCACCGCTTACTGCATCTTTAAATTGAACAAGCCTAATTCTAAGATGATCTAAATTTAAAGAAGTTGAATCAAAAGAGACTTCATATTCATATGTGAAAGCCATATAAGTTGAATCGCCTGGATAAGAGACAGACATAATATAAGTTTCTTTATTGTCTTCTTCTTTAATACTTGTAAATGGCTCAGTATAACCATTTTCAGTTGGATATAAAGTTCCAACATTTAAAAACATGTTTGCAGTATCATCGAGTAATGTTAAATAATTGAAATAATCATTAATTGTTCTGTATTTTGAAATTGCATAACAATTAACAAATTTTGAATCTTCATCAGGACCTATAAAATAATCATAAAGATAATGTCCGTCATCAAAAATTTGCCCAGTTGCACTTGTTGTACTTACAACATTTGTATTTTCAACACCTGTTAAAGCATCACATTCAAGTTTATCTTCAATTACATTATTTGAATAAAGCTTATATTGATGTCTAGCTTCATAATCAACTTTTGCTTTGCTATAATCACCAGTAACAACATATTTTGATGAACTGATATTGTCAAAATTGTAACTTCTATCAATAAAATCGAAAGAATTTACGTTATTTTTATCCAATCTATTTAATAATTGAGTAGCTCTTTCAAAAGTTTTATCTTTTATTAAAGGCTCTTCATTATTGGAAGTACAACCTGATAAAAGAAGTGGCAATACTAATAAAATTAATTTTTTCTTTTTCATTTTTGGTCTCCTAACTAAGCTACGTGAGCGAATGTATAAGTTTTTGCACATTCTCTGTATATTAATTCGTTATCATTAAATACACTCATAAGTTGTACATCCATGATTTTTTTAGCATCCGAGCTAATGCGAGCTATTGAATTTTCAAGAGGATAGACAACTTCATCAGTGCTTGCTTCTAACATAAAGTCAATAAGTTCTTCTTCGGTTTTTGTAGGCTTAACGTTTGTGAATTTTATGGTTTTATTTTCGTCATCAAAAACAGGTGTGAAGGTGTACGTTGTATATATGCCACTCAACCCTGTATAAAATTCTCCATGTTCCTTATCAATAAACTTAAACTTTCCTTCGCATAGTTCATCCATTATAAGAAGGTTGTCACTTTCAATATAACTTGAATTCTTAATAACTAAATCAGATAAAGTTGTTGATTCGCTTGCGACATCAAAACTTATAGTTACTGAAATTGATGGATTAGAAACTGCACTAGCTTTAACGTCGACTTTTCCTTCAGCACTTGGAACAAAAGTATAAGTACCATTTGTTTCTTTAGTTATTGTTCCTTTATTATCAATAACTTCAACATTTATATCTTGCTTTGCATCACTTGGTTCAACATTAAATGTAATATTTGAAATTGCTTTTCCTTTTATTGCAGGGAAAGAACCTGTTACTGCTTTTCCTTCAATTTTTGCTTTAATTCCAGTAGCATCAGGAAGTTTAGTCATAACTGTAATTGTTTTTTCAACTTCTTTAGAAGTATAAAGTGTTAAAGTAGAAGAACCATCTTTTAAAACTTTAATTGATTTATTTCCTTCAAGAATTTGAACAACATCTGGGTTTGATGATTCAACAATTGTTACATCATCGATGTCAGTTGTAGCAAAAACTGGTTTAGCATTGATAACATCTAATTTATAAGCTTCACCAACGTTATAAAGTTCGACTTCTTTATTCTTATTATTTAATAAGCGTGGTGTGTAGTCTTTAAAATATAAATTATTTGTATCAAAAACTTTTGTTGCTTCGCTTGTTAATTCACCAACTGTTTGAGTGTAAGAAATTTCATATGTAGCAATTTCATTAGCTTCATCCTTTGGTTTATTATTATCAAAATCAAAATCGCTATAATTAAAAACATTATCAACAATTTTAACACCTAAAATAAGACCTTCATCATTAAAAGTATAAGCACCTATGTTGACAAAAACTTCTTTATTTTCGTAATTTTGATATGTTTTAACTGTTAAAACATTACCTTCAGTAGAAAATTCAGCATGCTTTAATCCATCGCCACCGAAATAATAAGGTAAACTCTTTCCTGGAACGAAATAATCATATGGTCCAACTGTTACTTGAGCTCTAGCGATTTTACTTAATCCAATTCTACTATTATGAATATAATATTTTGATTGTTTAATTGCATCACTTGTTGTAATTACAGTTTCACCTGTTGTTCCTTCACTTATAATTTGTTTTTTAACAGGATCAGAAACGTGTGTTCCGTTTTCATTTACATCAATTTTATAGAAAGCTCCATCACTTCCATAACCTGTATAAAGAAATTCTTTATCATGAGTTGAAACATCATCACCAATTGTATTATTAGTTGTTTTAATTCCACTCATATAGTATTTATTTTTATCTTTATGAACAGTGAGAGTGGATTCTTCGCTTATTGTATTTTTAATTCCGTCTTTAAAATAACTTGCTTTAAAACTAAACCCATAACTATTGATGCTTGATTTAGCTTCAACTTCGCTTGATTTATCAAATAAAGCACGAGCCTCATTTGAGTCGCTTTCACCTTGTGTTAAGATTTTTACACTGACTTTTTTAGATGCGTTTGTACCTTTTAATTTAAATGTAATATCAAGTCTTGTAATGTCACTAATTGGTTTTAAAGTTAATGTTTTTTCATCAAATTCACAAACGTTATTATTTGAGTATTCAGCCAAAATACCTTTGTTTTGCAAGGTTTTTGGTTCTATATCGAACTTTAACTCGTATGTTTTACCTACAATTAATTTATATAAAGTTGTAACACCCTCTGTAATTAAAGGAGTATCACTAGGGAAAGAAACATCAAATTTTGTAACTGTTTCGCCTTTAACTCTGAATTCTAGAGTAGCTTTGACATCTTTAAAATTATTGCATGTAATTGTAACTGTTGCAGTTCCTTCGCCAATTGCAGTAACTTTACCTGTGACATCAACTTTAACAACTTTTTCATTACTTGATTCATAAGTTAATAAATCTTTTGCTTTGTTAGGCTCAAAAGTTGTAATGATTTTAGTTTCTTCACCAATTTCAAGCTCAGTTTTGCTAGCTGAACATGTAATTTTTGTTATTTTATCATCCTTATTTTCATTTTGGTTTTGATTATTGTTTGAATTACTTGAGCAACTTACTAAACTAGAAAATATTAGTCCGCTTGCAAGTAAAATAATTCCTGTTTTCTTTTTCATTTATATTGCCTCTATTTAACTGAATCTATATATTTTTCAATAAAATCAACATGTGTATTCCCAAAATTTGAGAACGTATATTCGATATATGTTGCTTTATTATTATAAGTTAAGAAGATGTAGAAACTAATTTCAACATCACTATTAATTGAACTATCTTTTATCGATAAACCTGTTCCAAATAAAGTAACACCTTCGCTTGTTGAAATGCCACTTGTATCAAAAGCACTAGCTAAAGATAAAACACTACTATCTGTTGAATAAAAATCACATGGGTAAGCATTATCAGTGTTTTCATTAAATGTTTTAATTACTTGATAATATGAGAAGAAATCTGGAGTAAGTGTTAAATCAAAAATAGATGTTGCTTTTGTATTGTATTTTGTGACGTCACTTACTTTATTATCTTTAATTTGGTATGAATAAATACCATTTTTAAATGACTCTTTATCATTAAATTCGATAAGACCTTCATTATAGAAAGTTCCATTATCTGTATGTAATAAATTATCGCTATATTCTCTATAAAGATAATTATTATTAAAATATGTGTTTACATAAGTCGATGAATCTTCTTCGTAGTGCTCTGTATAATTTCTACTAGCGAATAGATTTTGAATTTTTTTGAGCTTTGGATCCATGACTTTTGCTCCTTTATTTGAGGAAATATAGTCATTAACTCCTTTAATTTCAGTTGAACCAACATTAGTAAATTCTAAACTTACTTTTCCAATTAATGATGATTCGTAACTATAAGTTACATCAACTGTAACGGTATCTTTTTCAATAACTTTAGCTGCACAGCTTACTGGAACGATACTTTCTAGATCATTATTAGAAGAAAACAAATCTGTAAACAAAGAAAATTGTTCAATTAAACCATCATCTGTGATTTCATAATAATTTTCTCTATTTTTATAAAATTCACTAGGAAGATAATCGAGGTTTATGCTTCTTAAAGTAAAGAATGAATCTTGATAATATGCTGTGGTTTCATCATACGTATAACCAGGAACAACATTACCTTTATCATCTTTAGTAAAAGAATAAAATCCTTTTGAGTCGTTTATAAATCCATACTCAGTTTTATTTATATTATCTTTATAATATATAGCCTTATTTGTGACTGATTTTGTTGCATCATAATTAATAGACGTAACATAACTTTTGATTCTTACTGTATAGTTTTCACTATTTTTTATTGTCTTAAAAACACTTTTTAAAGTTGGTATAGTTTTATCAACAGTTGGTTTATTAACTGAAGAACTACAAGCACTAAGCGTAATTAAAGAAAATAAAGATGCAATGTAAAGAAATCTTTTTTTCATTAATCGTTTCCTCCTTGACTAAAAAAATTATACTACTCATAGTTTAAATAAAAATAAATTATTCATAAATTTAAATATCACGCGCCATAAAACGGCAATTATGTATATTTTTATGTTTATTATCTTTGATTTATAAGCAAATTGAAAAACGATTAATCTTTATTTTTTATTATCGTAGTAGGTTTTATTTTTGTAAGTTTGATTAATGTTATAAGGCTTGTTATTAAAGAAAAAACTAATAAAGATATAGCAATAAAAACATAAATTGAAGGTGTGAATCTTACAACATCATGAAGAATTTCATCATAGTTAAAAGGTGATAATTTACCATAAGAAGAGAGAATTGCTTTTGTGGAAGCTTTTGCTAAAGCATAATACGTAAAGGCATATAGTATGCTTGTAGAAATTGAAAATAATAGAATTTTGATAGTTAGTTCATAACAAATATCTCTATTTCTTACTCCTAGAGACTTTATTATTCCGATATTATATTTTTCTGAATTAACTAAATCGAATAAATAATAGATTAAAATAGAGCAAACAGTTATTAAAGAAACGTATTTAAAAATTGCAAAAATTATAGAAAATTTTGCAACACCTTTTGTGACATTAATGATTGGTCTATAAAGGAAGGAAGCAAAAGTAAACGAGCAATCTTCTAAAATAGTTTTAACATTATTAATTTGCGAAACATCTTCCACATAAATAGTAGTTGGAAAGAAATCATTTTTGCGTAATGCATTATAATTGTTTTTGCTTAAATATATGATGGCAGTAGAATTCTTTGAATCAATGCTTCTAGTCTTTTTATAAATCGAACTTAATGTCACTTTATTGAATTTTTTCGATAATAAAACATTTGCGTTACATGGTATGTCACCCTGGACTGAATTTTTAATTTCAATATTAAAAGATCCTTCTTCATTTATTTGATTTTGTAAATCAATTGAATCAGTGTAGGAAGAAGATAAATAGTTTCCGATTGAATCAGCAACTACAACCTCGTCATCTTTAATGTTTTCATCAAAAGAAATAGATTTACGGCTTAAATCGAAATTGCTTTTTGAAGATGAAAAACTGATGTTATAACCTATTTTTATATAGTAAGTATCAACATCTACTTTATAGTTTTCAACAAAGCCTTCATTAAATGCGTATGTAGGTGCATAAACATTAAGCATTCTATCCAAAATTTTGATGTTATTTGAATTAATTGAGATATTTTTGTTTTTATTATTTATAAGCTCATTCATTAAAGGCTCGCACTCTTGTCTATAATTTGTTTGAATAATACCGTTTACGTAGCCGTGATATTTAGAATTAAAATAAGTAAAAAAGCGATTGTAATCAGTCACTTTACCTAGAAGTTTTTCATTATATAAATATGAATCAGCAATAAAGTCTGTGACATAAATGCCTTTATCATCTGACCTTTTACCTTTTGGGTTTTCAATGATATTTAAAGTGTTTGAATTTGTTTCAAGAAGCGAAAGTAAATATTTTTTATTTGTTACTACGAGATTATTAGCAGATTTAGGATAGAACTTAATGAAATTAGTTGAATCGTATGCAACGTTTGATAAAGAGTTTGTATCATACCAATATGAAACACATGGAAAGTAATATTTATATTTTTTATAATAATTTCCTTTGTAGACACTTTCTAATTTTGAAAAATCCTCATCCATTATTTTGTTGTAATAATAGAATGAAAGAGCGCCTTCATTATCAATTACACTTTTTTGAAGCACTTGTATTTTTTATCAGCTGAATAATTTTCGTTTATATAAGGATCAACAGAAAAAGAAGATAAACTTATACAAATAGAATATAAAGCTAAAACGATAGAAGTAATGAAAGAAAAAACTATATTTTTCGTTTGATTTCTATTAAAAAGTTTGGCTATTGTTTTATGACAATGGCATCTTGATTTTAGGTTTCTTTCGACGCTTTCAGGTCTAATATTTGAGTTATCTGTATCTATAAAATTAATATAGTTAGAGCATAATCCTTTAATTTTGTCCTCTTTTAGCAAGGTATTTACCTTATTTATCTCATTTTGATCGGTGTAAATTGAAGAACTTACTAGATAATATCCTTTAGGCTTATTGTTACGATCAAGTGATTTATCTTCAATAATTTTTCCATCATTTAATCTAATGATTCTATCAGCATATTGATAAGCGTTTTCCTCATTATGAGATACGATTAAAACAAGACGTTTCTTACTCATTTGTTTTAAAATTTTTAGAACTTTTTCTGTGGAATTCTTATCAAGATTACCAGTTGGTTCATCACAAAAAATAACTTGAGGTTTTTTAATTAAAGCACGAGCTAATGCAACTCTTTGCTTTTCCCCTCCACTTAATTCTTTGCAAAGCTTTTTGGAATAACCTTTTAAATCAACTTGCTCAAGAATCTCATTAATTTGTTTTTTAATCGTCTTGCATTTTTTAAAGCACCAAGAGCAATATTATCAGCAACAGTTAAATTTTCTAATAAACAATAATCTTGGAAAACAAAACCAAAAGTTTTATAGTGCAACGCATCAAACTCTCTATCTTTTAAATTTTTATAATTTAAATCATTATAAGTTATTTCACCTTTTGTCAAAGAATCTAATCCAGAAACAACGTTTAAAAATGTAGATTTTCCTGAACCACTTTTACCAACAATAAAATTTAAACCGGTATCACCAAGATTAATGGTTATGTCATTAAGAGCAATTTTTTCACTAGTTTTTATAGTAAATATCTTCGTTACATTTTTAAGTCTAAACATCTTTTTAATCCTTATTGTTCTTGATAATTTTAATTGGTTTAATGCGTGATAAAATTAATAAATCAAATAGGTGTGAGAATAAGCAACATACAAATAACACACCTAATAATGATGCAAAAAGTAGTGGTTTAAAATTAAAGGCTGTATTTAAAATAAGTAAATAATTTGTAAAATTAGTGCTGAACATCGTTAATGATATGTAATTTATGAGTGTTAAAATTAAATGATAAAATAGAGCGAAAGTGACTCCTGTTTCTAAGAAAAATAACATCAATTGAAAAGCATAACTAGCGCAAATATCTGTAGTTCTCGTTCCTAAAGATTTTACGACACCTATCGTATATTTTTCTGATTTTATTGAATAAATAGAATAGAATAAAATAACAACAATCATAGCTAATGAAACAAAATAAGCAAACACTTTAAAAAGCTTTTTAAAAGGTTCAACGTTCTTAGAAAAAATGATACTATTTTGATAAGGCCTTCCTACGAATGTAAACTTATTACTATCAAAAATGCTTGTAACTATTTTTGCTTTTTTAGGATTTTCAAAATATAACGAATAATTGAAAAAATTATGTTTTTTTATCTTTTTATAAAGATTTTTACTAACAAAAATTGAAGCAGATTTAGGGTTAGTAAGTTGGTAATTTTTAAGATAATTTGATAAGAGATGAACCTTTTTAAACTTATCGTTAAGTATAGGTTCGACATTTGTATTATCAACGGTTGATCCATCTACAAAATTTACAATATTAATGTTTTTAAAATCATTTAAATAGTTTTCAAAAGCAGGAATGTTATTTTTATGGTCTTTATAATTAACGAAATATGTTTCATTTATTATAACTTCATCATCTTTAAGATTTTCATCGTATGTGACATAACTTTGATACAATTTTTCTGCTTTACCTTCGTTCTCAACGTCTTCAGACAATATTAATGTATTTAAATAAATTGATTCTTGAGCATCTAATGAAGACAAATAATCATTCTCAAAATCTGGGTTAAAAGAATAAGCAACATTATAAATGTATAAAAGTTCTTCAATAGGTTTAAAATTTTCTGGAAGATTTATAAATTTAGCCCGTTCAAATTCTGGGAAAGGAACTTTGTCTTTTAATTCTTTATATTTTTCTTTGTAGTTGGTTTTAATAATGCCATTTATATATGCGCATTTAAAATTCAATCTAGGTGATGGACAAAAATTATAATTAAAGAAATTGTTTTCATTTTTGTTTGAATTTTGAAAATATTTGAAACTATCAAAGACATAATCTGTCACATATATACCAGTAGGTTTTTCACCATTAGGATTTGGTGTTATTTCTAATTCATCAACTTCAAGTAATTTAGAAATGTAATTTTTATTAGTGACAAGTATCCCATTAATTTTTCTCCTATAAAATAAATGTAAATCATTATGAGTAGGATGAGTGTTATTATAGAGAACTTCTCCGCTTTTTAATTTTGATAACAGTAAATCATTGTGATATTGTTTAAAGTAAGTACCATGATTTAAGCTATTAATTGCTTCAATGTCTTCTTCAAGAATTTTGTTGTAATAGGTTGGAGCACTTGTATTACAAACTTTGTCAATTCTAAACAAATTAGGATTTGCTGAATAGTGATTTCCCATGTCTTTTGCACAATTAAAGTTACCTATTTGATAAGAAACAGCAAAAAGGGATAAGAGAAGTGCAGTAAAAAGTGAGTAACCTGTTTTTTTAATATTTTTCCTGTTAAAAATCTTAAAAAGCGTTTTATGAGCAGCGAATACACTTTTTTTGTTTAACAGCATATCGTTTTCTTTTATTAAACTCTCATCTGTTGGTATGAAATTACTATATTTTGAAGTTAGGCCAGTTACTGTTTTATTATCATATAGTGTATTAAATTTATTAATTTCGTCTTCATTAGCATAAAACGATGATGAAATTTCATATAAATCATGTGATTGAGCAGAAGGAGAAAGCGATTTATCGCCAATAATTTTTCCTTCATTTAATTGGATAATTCTAGTTCCATATTCGTATGCATTTTCTTCATTATGAGAAACGATAACAACTAATTTTTCCTTACTTATTTCTTTAAGAATATTTAAAACTTTAATTGAAGATCTAAAATCCAAATTTCCGGTAGGTTCATCACAAAAAACGACCTTCGGATGTTTAATTAATGCACGAGCAAGAGATACTCTTTGCTTTTGCCCACCACTAAGTTGCTTAACTAATTTTTTCTCACTATTTTCGAGATCAACTTTCACTAAAATTTCATGAATTTCTTTGTCTAATTTTTTGTGATTTTGTAGTGCACCAAGTGCAATATTATCTTCAACTGTAGCGTTTTCGATTAAACAATAGTCTTGAAAAACAAACCCAAATTCATTGTGATGCAATATATCAAAATCAGTAAATGATAGCGTGCTATATGATTTATTGTTATAAATCACTTCGCCTTTTGAATATGAATCTAAACCAGAAATGATGTTAATTAATGTCGATTTTCCTGACCCACTTTTACCTACGATAAAAACAAAACCTTTATCGGGAAGTTTAAGGCTTACGTTATCTAAAGCATACTTGATTTTTCTTCTTTTTTTATATATTTTTGAGACGTCTTTTAATTCAAACATATCCTGAAATATTTTAGTATTTTTATATATAAAAATATATAAAAAATGGTTAAAAATATTACAAAAATTTACATAAACATTTGATAAATCAAAAAGGTTAAAAAATGCTTTTTAAGAGATGACTATCGTATTAATTTTTATATTAAATCTTTGAAAAGTATCTTTAGAAGTATGTAAAAACTGAAAAATGATTTCCAAAGTGTGGATTAGAAGAATATCGATAAAAAATAAAAATATAAAATCCTTTTTTGCAGTTGCGTGCTTTTTTAACCACTGCTTTTCATGCTTTATG
>UQXJ01000033.1 GCA_900545015.1 uncultured Mollicutes bacterium
TGGTTATCGTATATTCGTTCTTTTTTTGATTTTATTTTGCAAAATTTGAGATATTATTTTCTTCTTGCTGTTTAAATCCAAGTAGAGCATTTCTTAAACCTATATCAGAAAAGTAATATTTAAAAGGAGTATCAATATAGTTTTTTCCTTTAACATTATATCTATAAGCTTTTTTAATTAAAAAAGAATCTTCGCAATATTTTAAATATTGATTAATTGTATTTGGTGCAATGTCGATGTTTTTAATAGATTTAAATGTTTTAGACAATTTATTTGGATTTGTTAAAGATCCGACACTAGATGAAATAATATTTAGTAAATCCTCTAACGCATCTGTATTTTTTATATTATTTCTATTAACGATATCTTTAAGGTATGTCTCATTGAATAAATTATTCAAATAATTAATTTTTTGATCATCTGCTTTGCATTTCAAAATATAAGGTAACCCACCAAAAGTAGAATATTCATTCCATGCATCATTAAAATCTAGATTAGAAGCATCGAAAAATTCTTTAAACGATAATGGCGAAAGATGGATTTGATCTCCTCTTCCTCTAAACTCCGTTATTATGTCTGATGATAAATATTTTGCATTACTTCCTGTCACATAAGTATCTACATTATCTACATGCAAGAGTGAATTCAAAACCATTTCAAAATGTTCAACCATTTGAACTTCATCTAGCAAAACATAATAATCATCTTTATCAATTATTTTGCTTTTAACAAAAGTGTAAAGTTTTCTAGGATCAGATAATTCTACATTAGAGATATCATCTAATTGAATTTTTATTATGTGGTTGTCATTGATTCCGTGTTCAAGAAGATAATTATAAAAAATATTAAACAACAAGAATGATTTTCCACACCTTCTAATTCCAGTAACAACCTTAATCATTCCATTATTCATCCTATCAATTAGTGCATTTAAATAACGTTCTCTTTTAATCATAAAACAACCTCTAACTAAAATTTTTGCAAGTTCTTGCAATTTTATTAAATACAACTTTAAAGATAATTGTTGTATAAAAATTATGTTTTATATATTAATTTATTTTTCAAATCAAATACCTGATAACGGCAGAACATACACTCCATCATCTAATGGATAAGGACTGTCCGTGTTACATATAATTGCTTTAGCACCAATTTTATATTGTGTTTTATCTAGTTGTTTAAAATTTTTAACAGCTGAGTTGTTAAAATTGATACCACTTTTACATTCAACTCTATGAAGTTTGCCATCTTGAATTATAACTAAGTCAATTTCATTCATGTTGTTATCTCTATAATAATAAAAACTAGGTTCAATACCATTATTTAAATAACTCTTTTTGATTTCATTTATTATATAAGTTTCGACAAATCTTCCTGAAAATGCACTATTACTTAATATTTCACCCGATGTAATTCTTGCAAGGTAGCAAGCAAGTCCGGTATCACTAAAATATAGTTTTGGTCTTTTTACAATTCTTTTAGAAATAGATATTTCACTATAAGGCTCCAAAAGATAAACAATATCTCCTGCTATTAAAACGCTTAACCATGCCATTATTGTTTTTTTGTCTACTCCAATTATTTTTGCTATATTATCATAAACTAGTTCTTTACCAGTAAGTGAGGCAATAAGTTCCATAAAATGTCTAAATTGAAGTTTGTCTTTAACATTTATGATTTCAGACACATCACGTTCGATATATGTTTCAACATAATCAGAATAAAACTTTTCAAATCTTAATTTTAAATTGCTATAAAGTTCAGGATAAAATCCTTTAACAATATTATTAAATAACTCAATAGGCGAAATTGGGTTAACTTTTGCTCTTTTTTGAATTTCTAATATATCAAAATTGAATACTGGTTCATCACGTTCAATTATCTCATTTCTCGATAATGGCATCATGTGGATGATTGAAACTCTGCCTGCTAAAGATTCAGTAACATTGTTCATCAACTTATACATTTGTGAACCAGTCAAAATATACATACCATAGTTATCATTGCGCTTTCTTTTTTCTTCATTAACAATTTCTTCTATCGAACTAAATAATTCAGGAGCTCTTTGAACTTCATCAATTATTAAAGGCCATGGATGCATTTTTAAAAACATGTCTGCATCTTTTTTTGCCGTCTCTCTTTCTCTGTAGCTATCTAATGACACATAAGAAAACCCTTGCTTTTCAAATTCAAGTGCAATAGTCGACTTTCCTACTTGCCTTGCCCCAGTTATTAAAGTAACTGGCTTTGTTTGGACACTTTCTAAAATTTGGCTATATATATTTCTTTTAATCATTTTCATCACCTTCAAATGTATCATAACATAGTAAAAAAGGGAGTTCAATTCCCTTTTTGTATAAAATATATTCATAACCAAAACATCACATTTATATTTTAAAGATTAAATCATCATTTAAAAATTAAGAAAAATCATATCTCGTTAAATACATTTTTCTTGACATTCAATTTCAAAATTTCTCACTTAATATCGAGAGCATTTATCTAGATTTATCTCTTAAATACAAAGTAAACGTTTGTTTATATTAAAAATAACGTTTCGAAATTTAACAAAACATTTTTGCAAAGTGGATAAAAAGAAATTTTAAAATCTACTTTAAAGTTTACTATTGTTGTATACTTTAACGACCCAATAACCATCTTTTTTGCTGCCTTCTCTGTCTAATAATTCAAGTTCTTGTAATCTTAGGATAATCTTCTTTACTCCTGCGATGCTTATATTAAGTTCTTCGGCGATTTCTATTTGCGTTGATTTAGGTTTATCTCGAAGCAACTTAAGAACATTTATTTGATTAGTTGTAAGTCTTTCTAAGATGTTCTCTTTTGCTTTTCTACCAATGACAAAATCTGGCTCGAAGGCAAACGGAATTGTGACTTTAATCGTGCAACTTTCAAAAGAAAACGCATTCTTCCCATAGTTAGAAACAATAACAGGGACCCCATGTCCACTTTGCTCAGCTAAACCTAGGCTTACAAATATGTCCTTTAAAGTTTTATTAACCGGAACGCTTGATCCATTATAAAAATCATCCTTTGTTAAGTTATAAGGAATGTCTCCATAGGATACAACCTCTATTCTATTATCAAAAATAAATACTGAAGGTGGAATCATTTCATACCATCTATTATGTAGACAGGCATTTATCCAAGCTTCTCTAAAAGATTCAAAGCTAAATAAATGGACTTCTTTTCTTGAAATATCTGATGATACATCTATTTTGGTTGTATTCATAGATTTTATATATCTTAAAACATCGTCGATGGAGTTTAATAAGCATTTATATCCATATTCAGTTCTTTCAGAAAAAGCTGTTTTGTCCTTCCCGTTAAATTTAACTATCTTAATTGAGACATTACTTTGGTCAGATAGTAAAAAAGACATCAAATTATAATTTCCATCTCTGTCATATAAGCCTTTCGACTTTAAGAAATTAGATCCATCTCCAGTAATATGTATACCTTTAACTCTGTTATATTCCTTAAATTGATTAAATGTTAAATCTTGAATATATGATTTTGAGTTTTTTATTAAATCGCAATTACCAACCTCTAACATTTTTCTCAAAAGTTGAGGATGTATTTGTTCATCCGAAGAAACATTTCTAATAAAATATCTTCCATCACAAGAATAAGGAATTTCAAAGCCTTCAGATGAAAGTATAATTACTTCTTTACCTTCAATAACTTCTTTTTTTAAACGAATAACAATTTGTGGAAAAACTATTTCTTGTATGCGGTGCCTGATATTTTGCAAAGTTTTTTCTCCGACTAACACGCCACAGATATCGCCATTATCTTTAACGCCAAAATACACCATTCCATGATTAGCCCTATTGAGCATTGCGGTTAATGATTTTATGCCTTTATCGAGTTGTGATAAAGATTCTTTAAATTCAATTTGTTCATTTTCTTTAATAGTAAGACTCATGAATGGTTTCTCCTTTTGTGGATAAAGTATACCACAAAGTATATTTAAAGACTACTTTTAAAGTATACTATTATTTTATTATGCTTTCTATGACAAAGTTGACACCATATCTCTTTATACTAAAATCCTAAATTAAACTTTGTTAATGCACCAGACAACTGAGATTTTGACATTCCGCATGCATTTACCTCTAGTTTTTTCTTATAATGTTTTTAGTAAATTTTACAGTAATTTGCAAAAATGTAAGTATTCAAAAGTGCTAAATTTGCAAAAAAGTAAGTTTTTTGGTTTTAGAAATAAAAAATTTATAAATTAACATTAAATATAAAATAGAAAAATTATAAATTATACTTATATAAAAATTTATTATTCACTCTTTAAAGGTAAATAAGTTAAAAACAAATGTATGGCAAAAAGAATAAAGGAAATGGGAAAATAAAATATATTAAACATATAAAATCCTACATATGAAGAGTATCCAAATATAATAAAAAATATGAATAAAGCCAAACCCATAGAAATATAAGCTATTTCATATCCTTTTTTATAGTCTTTCCAAGGTTTAAGAATCATCACCTTTTTAAGAATTTTCATTAATATGATTTTTATTAAAGTAATAAATACATCTATAGCAAATAAAGACCCAATCAAAAACAATAAGCCACTAAAGAAGCCAAATGTATTTATATTAATATATTCAACATGTTGACCTACACTTAGAGCAAGTACCGCTCCTAATAAAGTAGCAATTATAACTGTTATACCAGTTTTAAATGAAGTAACTAAAGTTGTACGAATTATTTTATTCTTTGTTTCTTTAAAATATTTTGAAAGAAAGATAATAAACGACATTAATAAAATAAAAGAAAATATTATTGTCCAAATTACTCCAAATAAGCATATCAATTCTTTAATATTTAGAACCATAGAATTAAAAGGTCCGACATTACATCCTGCTTGAGAATCACAAATTGATCCACTAAAAGAATAAATAATTTTAGAGATTTCATTAGAAAAATGTCCTAGCAAAATCATTCCAAAATAATTAGTTAAAGAAATTAATGAGTAGGTAATTGATATATTTTTAAAATGAAATGATAAACCTTCTTTGCTTTCTTCTTCTACATTTATTTTTTCGCCAAATAATTCATCAACACTAATTCCAAAATATGTTGCTAACTTTTTAGCGTATTTAAATTCAGGAACTTCTATTCCTTGTTCCCATCTTGAAATTTGTTTTTCCTTTACTCCAAGCGAAGCTCCAAGTGTTTCTTTTGAAACATTTTTTGATTTTCTTAATTCAAAAATTTTCTCTGCATAATTCATATTTTAACTCTTTATGTTTATTTTATCATAAACAAAAACTCAATATGCTCTTTTATCTATTATCAAAGAAAATAATCCAAATTCAGTGTTTTAAAAGTTCTTTCTTTACATTGATGAAATCATATTTTGCACTTTTTTTCACATTTTTTATCGTAATTTAAGTACAAGTAAAAATACTTTTCTAAAATTTCGTATAATATTTATATGAAGAATAAATTGAAAAAACCATGTAGTATTCTTATTTTCAATTCTAATGAGAACAATGTAGAATTTATTAAATATCCGACAAGTTTAGATTATACTTTTATGGTCTTTCTTTTGAAGATTGTCTTGATGTAGGTTCTTTACAAGATGAGAAATATTTAACTCTAGAAGATTACCTAAAAGCTAAAAAAGAGGAACGAGATAAACGCATAAAAGATTGTGTGAATTTACTTCTTTCTGATGGCTATTATGAAGAAACCCAAGAACTGGCCATTCTTTATCAACAATATGCAAAAGAATATCGCATAGAAGAAAAGAAATTTGAAGGTCATTATAAAAAATTTAAGAAAACGGAAATTTATCATCAGTATAATGATTTCTTTAAAAACCATCTTGGTCTAAATGATCATGAAAAATTTTATCTTGATTCTCGTTTTCATCTCAAATCATACGGCAAGAAATACATCGACAACTTAGGAAATGAAAGAACAGTAATAGGTTTAAAGGAAAATAAAATCTTTACTAAAAAAGAATTCATAGATTCTGTGCTTAAAAATAAAAAAGAATATATTGAAAGAGAAGATATGTATGATAAAGAATGGGTTAATAATGCTATGGACGATCTTTTAGATTTAAATAGAGTGACAAAAGAAATCCTAAAGAATCATAAACGAGTTGGTTTAATTGGCTATAATACAAGTAACTATGTAATTGAAATTAACGGATTATCTCTTGATGATTTTTCTTTGTACGATTATTTCAGAGTTAAAGATAAACATGTTTACTGGTTTGAAAAATAATAAATCTTAAAAAGTCTACTCCTATCAATTTAAAATTTACTAACAATATTTGAGTCAGTGTTAATGAATTATTATTCAAATTCGGTGTTTTGAAAGTTTTTGTTTCGGTGTTTTGAAAGTTTTTGTTTCGGTGTTTTGAAAGTTTAAAGATTTTAAACAATTAATAATTTTTAGTTTTTCGCATTTTTAATAATTTTTTAGAGATAAATGTCGTTTAAGGGTACCATTTTTAACTTTTTTTATTTTTAGTACCCTGAATTGTCATTTTTCTCTATTAAAAAAATCATTTGTTTCATTAGAAAGGTTCTTCTTAATTAAACAATTATCTTTCGTTTCTCAAACTAGCAAATTACATCATAATCTCAATAAGTCTGCCAATTGAAGTCATAATTTCTTCGAAAGAAATCTCATTTGCATAGCTTGTTTTTGATGAATATGTTTTCCAGAACTTTTTCTGCATTGTGTTAGAAGAAACTGAATCAAGTATTTTCATAGCTTTTTCTCTATTTATTTCAAAAGCTCTAGAACGGCAGGTTGCAATAAAAGCTTCTTTTAAACTTTCATGATTTTTCTCTAAAAGTCTCTCCATAATATAAAGATCATAAAGGTCTTTTGCTCTACTATTGAGTGCTCCTTTATGAAGGAATGTTTGTAGTTTTTCCGAAGCAACGCTCTCAATAGAATAACTCTTCAGATGAAGTATTTCTCCAGTAACAAGACATTTGTATTCATATTGTCTATCAGAAGGATAAACGACGTCGCCAGTGGCTAGATCAATGTCAAATCTTTGTCTGATGTTCTCTAATCTTCCTTCTATAGAAATACTAAAACCACCGTAAATATCATCTTTCTTAATTTCTGACTCGCCAATGTATTTAAAAGAGACATTATCATCTACTTTTTCCTCACAAATTTCTTTCATTATTTCAATAATAGTTTCTCGTTCTATTTGTATTTTTCTAACAATAAAATCGATATCTAATGTTGATCTTTTTTCAATCCCTAGAATTGAAGAGAGAAATAGACCACCTTTAAGAACAAATTTTTCAGCATAAGGAGAAACTGATAATCTCTTTAGGAAGCAATCGAAAAAATACCTATAATAAACAACGTTAGCACTTATTTTTCTTTCTCTAGCAATATTCCCAACTTTTGCTGAAAGCGAATCCTTATTAATTTTCATAATTCAAAGCCTCTAGAATTTGATATACTTTATCTTCAATTTTTCTCATTCTCGAGTATCGAAAAAGGAATTCCATGTTTTTATCCTTTCCCTTCAAAAAAGTTTTAATTGACTTCAGAAATAATTCTGAATCATAGTCATCTCTTTTTCTAATCATCTCAACTACCATTTTCTCTTTTGAAAAGCAGCAAATTTCATTGCCATACATTGTTTCTACAAAAACATTTCCTAGCAAAAAAAGATTTACATTATTCTCGATGTGATAAACAACATTCTCGTCAAGATTTTCTTTTCGAACACGATATCCTTTAGGAATCGTAAATTCTATCACCTCCGGAAACCTATCAGTCAAGCCTAGAATAAAAAGAGCAGTCGCACCTGAGTAAACAACTTTTGGATATTGTTTTTGTAATTGAAAAAGCGTGTCAACCGTTCCATCTGCCTTTCCATATACACCTTGTCTTATTTTTATAAGCCCATTAGCTTGAACGAATCTTAAAAAACTAGCTGGGGATATTCCTTTAGCAATTACATCTTTCCTAGAAACTGAACCGTCTCCAATTTCCATCATTTTTTTAATAATCTCATTTTTAGAATGATTCATTTGTATCACCTTTTTCTAATATTAGTGTAACAAACGCTTCATAAAATATCAACTGTATTATAATATAAAACGATTACTTGTATAATGTAGCATAGACAAATTAAGTTACCAAAAAAAGAAAATCCTACACTTGCTATTAAATTTCTTAAAAAGATGGATTTTTATTTTTTCAATATCATCGATACAATATTTTCAACGTGATAAGTTCTAGGGAACATATCTACAAAATCAATTGATTCAATTTTATAGAATTTTTTAAGTGTAAATAAATCACGTGCAAGTGTACCTACATCGCATGAAATATATACAATTTTTTCAGGTTTATTTTTAATTAAAGAATTTAAGAATTTTTCATCAAGTCCTTTACGTGGAGGATCAACAAAAACGCAATTAAATTTCTTATCAATCATATAATCAGCAGCATCTTTGCATTCAAAATGTGCATTAGTTATCTTGTTATAATAAGCGTTGTTTTTAGCATCAACAATTGCTTCTTTAACAATTTCAACACCATAAACTTCTTTAGCTTTTTTAGATGCAATTAAGCCAATTGTTCCGATTCCACAATATGCATCAAGTACTATATCATCTTTATTTAAATTTGCTTTTTCTAAAGCTAATCCATATAAAACTTCACATTGATCATGATTTACTTGATAAAAAGATTTGGAACTAATTTTAAATTTAATTCCACATAAAGTATCAAAAATAAATCCAGGGCCATAGGCAATTTCTTCCTTTTCACCTAAAATAACGTTAGTTTTGCGGGGATTTTCATTAATTATTACAGTTGTTATGTTGTCACTTTCTTTAACTAAAGCTTTAACAAAATTGTTTCTAGATTTAAAACGAGCATCTTTAACAACTAAAACTACCATTATTTCTTTGCTTACTTTTCCGACTCTAATAAGGACATGCCTAAGGTCACCAAAGCCAGTATCTTCATCGTATGCTCTAATTTTCATTGACTCCATTAAAGTCTTAATTGTCTTTAAAATCTTTACGTGTTCAATAGATTCAATCGCACATTCTTTAATAGGAACAATATCGTGTGTTTTAAATTTATAAAAACCATAAACAAGTCTCTTTTGTTTATCGTATCCAAAAGGAACTTGGATTTTATTTCTATAATAATATGGTTCTTCCATTCCATAGATTTTAGAACCTTTATAATCAATTTTAGCAATTGAAGATATTGTTTTTAACGCTTGTTCTTTTTTATATTCTAACTCTTTTTCATAAAGTAAATTTTGATAAGAACACCCACCACAGCTTGTTGCACAAGGACATTTAGGAGTAATTCTATATGGTGAAAATTTAGTTATTTTAACTATTTCTCCAACATTATATTTTTGTTTTTCATATAAAATTTCTACATCTGCTTCTTCTCCAATAAGCAAAGAAGGAACAAAAGTAATCTTATTTAAATCACTTTCGCATAAGCCTTGCCCATCGAAAGTAAAATCAATACATTTAACGTGTGTAATAATATTTTTCATGTCTTTAAGTATATATAAAATTAAGCTACTTTAAAATAGCATTTAAAACTTCATCTCTTCCAACAAGATTAATAAAATCTTTTGATGTCATTTCTTCATCTTTATAAATTAATTCACTAACTTCTAAATATCCATTTTTTAAGGCAACAATAATTTTATTTCTGTTTAAAGATTGGATTCCGCCACAGGGAAGAAGCTGTAAAGTTATTGGTCCTTTGTATTTTTTATATTTAGTGAAAATGATTTTTTCATCGTTAAAATAAACTAAATAATTAATTTTGGATTTAAAATCAATGTCTAAATTAAAGTCTAATTTTATTGTAATTCTTTCTCTTTTCATAAAAATAGTTGAGATTTGCGTAGTTTTTAAAAAATAGAGCCGTTTTGCTCTATTTTTTATTTGTTTCCACCCATTAAAGATTTAATGTATTCAGCTTCTTTTACTGTATCAAGTCTAGGGAATAAAGCTTCACCTTTTTTGACAACATGTTTATCTAAGATGTTCTTATTTTTAATGTTGTTGAAGTCACTTTCATCTTTATTCATTCCAAGTGATTCATAAATTAATTTTGATTTTTCAACGAGAACTGGTTCAAGAAGTTTAGTTCCTACAAAGATGATATTTGCAAGATGAGCCATAACACTCTTTAAATTTCTTATTTTAGTTTCATCTTTAGCAAGTGCCCATGGTGCCATTTCTTCAATGTATTTATTTGCTCTAGCAAATAAATTCATAACATCAATGTAAGCTTCTGTTACATGGAGATCGTCCATTTTAGAAATAAAGCTATCAATTGTGTTATCGGTCAATACTTCAAGTTCATGATCAAATTCATTAACATTTGATTCAAATTCAGGAATCTCACCGCCAAAATATTTTTGAATCATTGAAACTGTTCTACTAACTAAGTTTCCAATGTTATTAGCAAGATCCATATTTATTCTTTCAACGAATTGTTCTGGAGTAAATTGCCCATCTTGTCCAAACACAACTTCTCTTACAAGATAATATCTAACAGCATCAACGCCATATTTTTCAATTAATGGATAAGGTGAAACAACATTTCCTTTTGATTTTGACATCTTTCCATCTTTCATCATAAGTAACCCATGAACAAATACTCTATCAGGAAGTCTAGCACCAATACTTGTTAAAAATTCTGGCCAATAAATTGTATGGAATCTAGTAATGTCAGCTCCAATAATATGGATAATTTCACTTTCTTCACTAGCCCAGAATTTTTGATATAAAGAATCATCCTTGCTTCCATAGCCTAATGCACTTAAATAATTAAATAATGCATCAAGCCAAACATAAGCAACGTGTTTTTCGTTTTCTTTTAAAGGTACACCCCATGAAAAACTTGTTCTAGAAACACATAAATCAGCTAATCCAGGTTTAATAAATGTATTAAGCATTTCTGTTTTTCTATTTACAGGATAAATAACGTTTGGATTTTCATACCATTTTAAAACATCTGGTAAATATTTATTTGTTTTAAAGAAGAAACATTCTTCTGTAGCTTTTTCTACAGGTCTACCACAATCAGGGCAGAGATGATTTTCCCCAACTTGAGTATCAGTCCAGAAAGATTCACAAGGAACACAATACCATCCTTCATATTTTCCTAGATAAATATCATCATGTTGATACATTGTGCTAAAAGCATCTTGTACAACTTTTACATGTCTTTCATCAGTTGTCCTAATAAAATCATCGTTAGAAATTTCTAAAGCATCCCAAAGTTTTTTAAAAATTGTAACAATACCATCAACATATTCTTTAGGTGTTTTGCCTTGAGCTTTTGCATTTTTTTCAATCTTTAAACCATGCTCATCAGTTCCTGTTAAGAAATAGACATCAAAATGTCTCATTCTTTTATAACGAGCGATAACATCGGCTAAAGTTGTGCAATATGCGTGTCCAATATGTGGGTTTCCACTTGGATAATAAATAGGTGTTGTAATATAAAATCTTTTCTTTTCCATAATCTTTCCTTAAGTATTAATTAATTTACCACTTTACAGTCATTTTATAAATAAAATGAAGTATTAAAACTATTGTTTTGAGTTTTCTTTAACGAACTCTATTTCTTTTTTATATCCTAAATCATCATTTGGTGTTTCTAAAATAAAAGAGAGACCATCAAATTTAGGTTCATTTATTATTTTAATAAAGGCTTCTTTTCCAATATTTCCTTTTCCTAAGCATTCATGACGATCTTTATGTGAACCTAAAATATTTTTAGAGTCATTTAAATGTATTGCTTTTAAATATTTTAAGCCAATAACTTCATCAAACTTTTTAAGAACACCTCCTAAATCATTTTTAATATCATAACCAGCATCAAAAACGTGACAAGTATCTAAACAAACGCCAATTTTATCTTTTAAATTAATGCCATCAATAATTTCTTTAATTTCTTCAAAAGTTGAACCAACTTCACTTCCTTTTCCAGCCATTGTTTCAAGAACAATTGTAGTTGTTTGTCCTTCAAATATAATGTCATTTAAAGCGTCAATAATTTCTTTAATTGCTGCTTCTTTAGATTGAGACAATCTACTACCTGGATGAAAATTTAAATATTGATTTGGTATTTTTTCCATCTTTAGAAGATCTTCTTTAAAAATTCTTTTTGAAAATTCTCTAATATCTTCTTTATCAGAGCATAAATTCAATGTGTAAGGCATATGAGCAACTAGTTTTCCAAAATTATTATCATTTAAATAATTAATTAAAGCACTAGCGTCTTCATTACTTAATTCTTTACTTTGTCCACCTCTAGGATTTCTTGTAAAGAAAGCAAAAGTATTTCCATGTAATACGTCTTTTTCATGGATTGCCATACCTAAATATCCATAGCTTAGTGATTCGTGATTTCCAATATATATCATAATTTATCCTTTATAAAACAAAAGCCAGGTCATCCCTGGCATTTCATTACTTTGTTCTATTGTATTTTTTGTTGAATCTATCAACTCTACCATCTGCTTGAGTAAATCTTTGTTTACCTGTGTAGAATGGATGACATTTTGAACATGTATCAACTCTAATTTCGTTTAATGTTGATTCTGTTTCGAATGTGTTACCACATGAGATGCATGTAACTTTGCATTTGTGATACTTTGGGTGAATTCCGTCTTTCATAATTTATACTCCTTCTGCCTTAAAAACATACGCGTTCTTAAAGAAAGCACTTAATAGTATATAGATTTTTTATCGTTTAGCAAGAAATAAAATTTTATATGCTTTTATCATATAAAAACTACTAAAATTATCTTTTATATTTAACTTTGTAATGAATCAGATCTTTTCCTTAAGTGTTTTTGCGCTTTCTTTAAGCATAATTTTTCTTGAAACAAATCTAGACATAAAATATTGAAATCTATTGCCTTTTCCAATAATATAAAAATCTTTTCCTTGAATTGATTTTGTATAGCCAATTAAAGCTACGTCTTTTGCTTCAATTGGTTTTTTCTTTTTAAATGTAAAGTCATTATGTGCTTCAGCAACAAATTTAGAATTAAATGGTCCTGGGCATAATGTCAAGCATTTAACTTTCGTATTTCTTAATTCAAAAGAAATTGCACTAGATAAACTGTTAACATAAGCTTTTACTGCATGATACGTACACATATAAGGTCCTGGATAAAGTCCAGCAATTGAACAAATATTTATAATATGGCCTTCATTATTTTTAAGCATATTGTCTAAATAAACACGTGAAAAATATAAAAGTGCATTGCAACATACATTAGTCATAGCGATTTGTTTATAAACTTCCATGTCTTTAAAATCCTTACAATCACCAAATCCTGCACAATTTACTAAGTTATTAATAAATAAGTCTTCTTTATTTGTAAAATCTAAAACTTTTTTATATTCTTCCGTTTTACTTAAATCAGCTACTACAGTATAAACTTCAACAGTTTTAAACCTATTATTAATTTCTTCTTTTAAAGAATTAATTCCATTTTCATTAATATCAACAAGTACGACATTATTTCCTTTGCTAGCATAAAGCAAAGCGAATTCTTTGCCTAATCCGCTTCCACTACCAGTTATTAAAGTTGCTTTTCTCATTATTTTTTTCCTCTTTTCTAACTAATTAATTGTTATTAATTAATTGAATTTCTTAATACTTTAATTATATTCTTGCTTTAATTTCCTTAATCGAGTAGAGGCTTTTGACCCCTCTCACACCACCGTACGTACGGTCTTCCGTATACGGCGGTTTAAATAATTTACTATGCTATCCTTAATTGATAGCATTCGAGAGGGTCTAAAAGCCCTCTTTTCTTAAGTCTTTCATTAGTAATTGATTTAGTTATTTCCCAACTATTTGCAATTACAAAAAGTCCTTTACGAGAAAACGCAATCATTTTAGCTCTTTCTCTGTGAAGTCCTAATCTAACTAATGCATTAATTCTCCTACTAATAGTTTTCCATTGTTTCCAAATTACGACTCTAATTCTTGCTCTAATCCACGGACCAAGCTTTGCCATTAATCTTTTCATATTCCCTAATTTATAGTAATTAATCCACCCCTTTAGAGATTGATTAATCTTCTCAATTCTATAAGTAAGGCCAATGCTCCAAGAACGACATAAAAGTTCCTTGAGTTTCCTTTTAAGTCTCATGAAACTTTCTTGATGTGGTCTTGCTTTCCACTCGTTAGATTTCTTATCTTTCCAAAATGAATAGCCAAGATACTTAAGGTCAATTGGTCTAGCTACATGTGTTTTAGTCGCATTTACTTTTAAATGCAACTTAGTCTCTATGTACCTAACAATGTTTCTCATTACCCTATTAGCGGATTGTTCTTTACGACAGAAAATAACTATATCATCGACATACCTCACAAAGTTAAGGCCTCTATTTTCTAATTCTTTATCAAGCAAATTAAGCATAATATTACTTAGTAAAGGTGAAAGATTTCCTCCTTGCGGTGTCCCTACTTCAGTCTTTTCAAATACACCATTAACCATGACACCCGCTTTTAGATACTTCATAATTAGTGAAGTGACATCACTATCATTCACTGCATTATCAACAATTCTAATGAGCTTATCATGTGGTACATTGTCAAAGAACTTTTCGAGGTCTAAATCAACTACCCATTCATAGCCTTCATTGAGTAAAACTAAGCAACGATTTATTGCATCATGACAACTTCTATTTGGTCTAAATCCATATGAGTGTTCACTGAAAGTAGGTTTAAATATAGGTGTTAATTGTTGCACTAAAGCTTGTTGAATAATTCTATCAACGACAGTTGGAACTCCTAGTTTTCTTATTCCTCCATTAGGTTTTGGTATCTCTACTCTACGAACAGGTAGAGGTTGATACTCTCTACTTAAAATTTGATTTCTAAGCTGTCGCTAGCCTAAATATTTAATGACGATTTTGTCAAATTAAATGATGATATG
>UQXJ01000034.1 GCA_900545015.1 uncultured Mollicutes bacterium
CTTTTTTTCTTACAAAAACAGCTATAATTATACATAAAAAAATGTCACTTTACATTGTGACACATCATCATTTAATTTGACAAAATCGTCATTAAATATTTAGGCTAGCGACAAGATTTGTAGTTTTATAAATAGTTTAACTTATACCGTAATTTACATCACACTCAAACCGTATGAATCGTGAACATTTAGGATTATATGTTTAACTTATACCGTAATTTACATCACACTCAAACTTTACTATAACAATTATTAATATATTTCGTGTTTAACTTATACCGTAATTTACATCACACTCAAACATACTTAATTTTATGGTAATGCCTTTTACAGTTTAACTTATACCGTAATTTACATCACACTCAAACCTACAATTTTATTATAAAAATCACCTATAAGTTTAACTTATACCGTAATTTACATCACACTCAAACTTGAAATTTTGAAACTTGCATTTTTAATTTGTTTAACTTATACCGTAATTTACATCACACTCAAACATAGCGTATTGAATTAGGCAAGTCGGTTTTTGTTTAACTTATACCGTAATTTACATCACACTCAAACCTCAAATGGTATTTAAGATTAGAGAAAGCTCACTACTTAATGCAAATTACTTTATAAATTTTAATAGCAAAAAAGATTCTCATCAATAGTAAAACAATTTGTATCACTAATAGATAGGTCTGTGCTTTTTAAATAGTCAACATCAATAACAAATAAATTCAAATGTCTTAATTCTTCATCAATTATTTTCAATTCTTCATTAGTAAACAATTTTAATATGCTATTTAAAAAAACTATTTTCGTTTTTCCAAGCATCGACATCATTTTTAAAACAGAACAAAAATATTCAACCAAACTACTGCATTCATTTAAATAACGATATTTAAATAGACTTAATAAATCTACGAAATCAACTCTTTCAGAAAAAATAGTTTCCAATTTATCTTCAGGATATAGTTCACTTAAAAATTGGCAAATTAGCTCATTAATCTTTGTAAATTTCTCATTTTCTTCGTCTGTCAAACTTGCTTCTGCATTTTTGTATAGATATTTTAAATTTGCTTTTTCATTTAAGTTAAAAGAAAATAAGCTTTCAAGAAAAAATGATTCTTTGCTTAAATCAATTCTTTTATTATCTAGCGTAATAAAAATAGAATCTGAATCTTTGTTAAGTAAAGAATAATAGAAATCTATGTACTCATTTCTATTTTGAAAATTTAACCTTGTAGCGAAAGAATCAATTATTAATTGATTTATTACTTTACCAAACGACACAATCATCATATTTCAATATTCCTTTCATCAGTCGATAGAACTTCTGAAGTTGAATCGCCTAATAAATATTTAATATTCGAAAATTGCTTTTCAGTAATAGTTAAAATTGCTATGTTTCCGTCATTAGGCAAAAAACTTCTTATTTTTGTTTCTAATCCTTCGATTAGTTGTGGATCGATAGTTAATTTTGCAAAAACAGATTTTTGAATACGATAAAACCCAAGTTTCTTAATGTCTTTAATAAAGTGCCTATAAGCTTTTTTGTCTTTAGAAGTTAGCACGGGTAAATCAAAAAATAGGATTGTTCTCATAAATCTAAAATTCATACTCTATAAAAGAAATGTTTTCTAAATCTCCATTTAAATAATTAATTAGTATATTTACATAATCTTGAATAGCATTTTCTAAAAACATTCGTTTTCCGTTTAAATTAACATTTATAGATAAAACACTAGTTAATATGGTTTTGTAATCGCTCGAGTTAACCTTTTTCAGCACTACATAAGAATCAACAAGTGCTCTTAATGGTTCAAAAAAATCATAGGTTAAATTAAAAGGATTGGTAACGCCAATATGGTGGATTCCCAATTCAGTTAAGTAACCAGCAGCTTTTATATAACGATTTAAGCAAGAAACAATAATTGAATAACCATAATTTAAGAATACATTTATTTCAGAGTCATTATCTCTAGAGAAATCGTTTCCAAATAAAGCATTAAAATATACTTTAGCAGCATGTCCTTCTCTATTGCTCGCATCGCCATCTTCAATTTCATCTATATAGCATTCGAGCTTATCATACTCTGTTTTTCCTATCTTTTTTAAAAGTATTATTTCTGAAGTAATCTTTTCCTTAATAATTGCAGACCATAATTTGTTACATCTATTTTTATCCCATAATATTTGTTTTTTTATTTTTGAATAATTTGAATAATTATTATAAAAACCACTTAATTCACAACATGGGTTTGCCTTTTCATCGCAAAAAATAACCTTAGTCTTATTTTCGTTCAATTTTGAAATTAAGTATGAAGTTAAAACACATTGATTAGATTGAATAATAAGCGTATTAATTTCTCCAATGGGTATTTTTACATTTTTCTCACCATAAATACATAAATACCCTATTGAATATTCGAGTTTACAATGATTTTTTATAGTGATTGTACGAAAACCCATTTAAGCCTCAATTGATTTCCTAAAAAATCCACAATTTGATTCAAAGATAATGGCCGATCCTTCTTTCAGTTTCTTATTTATAAGCAAAATACCTGCATTTTTAGAAAGGCCAAGATGCTCCAAGTTAATAGATTTTCTTTCATTCGTTTTTAAGTAAGAAAGCATTTCCGACAGCAAACATATTTGTTTAACACTATTAAATATATTAAATTCTTCTCTTTTGCCTTCAAGTGCACTAATAATTGTTAATGTAGGATTATATGAATAAATTTCTTGAGAATAAAGCTTTAAAAAATATTCATATAAATAATGTATATCTTCGCTAGTAATGAGAGTATCTTCCCTATCCTTGTTAGAGTAAAGTAGAATTGAATTGTTTAAAATTTTCATATTTGTTTGCGAAATTATATCATTAATTTCCTCTGCATTGGCATTATTATCAAGACTCTTCTTAAGAGAAGACGCTATTTTAAAATTTGATATTTTATTATTAAAATATTCAATTTTTTTGATAATTAATATACTTTTCTTATCAAAGAATCTTTCCACAGCATTTTTACACAACAATTGATTTCCTGATTTTCCGGTTAAAGTAAATTCAGTTTCACCTTGCTTAATCTTTGTATTAATTTTCAGTGTAGGAACTATAATTTCAATTTTCTTGTTTGAATACTCTTTTTGATTTTCAATATATTCCTTAACATTTGAACTGAATGCGCTAGGTATAGCTTCAATTATATAATCATTATTAGCCTTAATTAATGCCATTGATCCAAATGAATATTCTTTTAATCCACCATAATATTCAGCAGGTAAGTTTTCTTTAACTGATATATTTCCTTGTTTCTTTCTAGGATAAATTGTCACTTTGCCAAATAAATCTTTTTTAATGCATGTTCTAGTTTTAGTAAAAATAAATTTATAATTGTAGATTAAATCTTCAATTTCTTTCATTAAATCAGGATTGTTTTCAAAATACCAATAAACCATTTTTGAAGGGTTTAAAGTAAAGTGTTTTGCATCAGCAAATTCCTTTAGATTGCTGTAAGTTGACCCTTTAAATTTAGAATAAACTTTATTAGTTTTTGCTCTAACGATTGACCAAGTAACTATATTTAAATAAGCATCATGAGCATGATGGAAATTATTTGCTTCTCTTGATTTAATTAATCCTTTTTCTTTTCTAAAATCAGATACTACTTCTGCTTTAGAAAATTCAATGTTGCTTGCAGGGCAATTAAAGAAATTAATTAAACAATCTCTTAAGCCAATTACTGTATGATTAGTAGTATTTAATTGGCTATCAACAAATATTTGAAGTTCCTTGTCGCCAAGTTGATTTCTGCTGATTAATGAATTGTACTTTTTGGAGCCAATAAACTTTTTATCATATAAATATTTATAGAATTTGTGTGCTTCAGCTATTCCACCCTTATTTTTCCATAGCCACTCTGGTTTAAGTGGGTAATCATCATGTTTAATTTTTTGGTTAAATGCCTTTAAAGTTAAAACTTTATTTTCTAGTGAATCATCTTTAATTAGACATTGTGGAATAATATGATCAACATCATACTTTTCCATTTCTTCTAAATGAATTGGCTCACCAGTATATAAATCTTTTCCTTGTTGAATAAAATAAAGGAATAAAGCTTCACCATTTAACTTAGCATCACCACCACTTTCATGAATTTCTTCAAGCTCATTTAAGACAGATTTAACTGCATCAGTAATGCCTGCGTTTTTATAAGTTTCTAAAAGTTTTTCGTATCTACTTTTTGTACGACCCTTGTCGCCCTTAACAGCTTTATTTGTTCTAGTCGTTCAATATAGAATTGAAGGTCATCATAAGAACAATGAAGTACTGTTTTTAATTCTTCAATAATATTACAAGATAAAATAATTGGTCTTCTTGAAGCTGAAGCTAGTGGTAAATCATTAACATATTCATAAAGTTCTTTATCACCAACTTCTTCCTTTTTAAAATAAGGCTTAAAGTTATAGATTAAACCATCTCCTGAAGGATTATTTACATCACCTAAAATTTCTAATAATACTTTTGGAGAGTTTTCATCTTTTGTTGCGTTCTTTAGGATTTTTAAAATTGTTGTATCGATAAGTTCTCCGTTTGAATCATATGGTTTGATAACAGCTAATAATTTGTAACTTAAGTTACTAAATTTATTGTAATTTAATGCTTTAATCTTTTTGATTGTATCTTTATCAAACTTATATTCGTTTTTAAGTCTTCTTTCTAGAACTGACTTATCTTCAAATATAGCAATATCCCTAATGATTTTTTCAATCATTTCAATATTTTTTTCAACGTAATCTCTAGATCCAAAAATATGAACAAAATCATATAAAGAAGATAAAGATTGTAGTTTCTTTTCTAATTCTTTTCCATTAGCGTTTCCATATCTAACAATGACATTGTCATCTTGAGTAATAGCTTTAACGTAATCAATAAAATCTTTTTGTGTGATTTTTCTTTTCTTTAAATATAAGCCATCGATAATTCTATCTTTCTCTTCTGCTGTAAAGAAAAATTCACCATTAACATAAATCTTATTAAGTTCAGAATATACCAAATATTTTTGAAAGGTAATTGAATCTTTTGGAAGGCAGAATTCATCTTTAAGATAAGTACATTTGTTTTGCATTCTTTCAATAAATCTAGAAGCACTTGTTCCATCATCAACAACTTCATCAAAATTCCAAGGGCGAATCTTTTTATTTTCTCTTTTAACAAGCCAAGCAAATTTACCTGCGTTTTCATTATCTCCTGCATAAAGTGGTCCAACATAATATGGAATTTTAAATGTTAATAAAGACATAATCTTATCTTTATTAGTATATCCGTCTTCATCTTTTTCATTTAAGAATTCATAATATTTTTCTTGATTAGAAATAATCTTATTTAAAACATAATAATTTAATTGATAAGGGAAGGTTGTATTAATTGAGTCATTTTGTCTTAAGAAGAAATCAGGTTCATTAATTCTTTTAAGTAATTTAACCGTTAATTCATCATTGCATTCATCAATTTTAATTTTATCTAAAGCAAATGTTTTCTTTAAAAAGGAGACAAATTCTTCTCTATTGCAGTTTGCTTTTGAAATATTCTTTTTCTCTGTATTTTTAAAATTAGTTCCTATTGTGTAGTGGCCAGTAAATGAAGAATAATTCATTATTTGTTTATTGTTTACATTAGGATTGCCAAAAACATAATCATATTGGTCACTATGATTTTTACTTACAAATTCTTTTAAAAGATCAAGATCACTTCTATATTGATTGAATCTTTGAATCATTGTTGTTGGCAAATCTTTAGCAACATATTTACTTAAATATAGATTTTGATATAAAGAATAAAGCTCGCTAATGCAAATTGCATAATCATTTAAATCAGGATGTTCAGCAGCAAATGATTGTAACGCGTCATCAATTTCATTATTAAAAGTTAATTTTAATTCTATTTTTTCTTCTTCATCTTGTTCTAAATATTTAGCAAAATCAACTTTCGCTCCAGCTAACGAATGAGCAATTAATTCACCAAGTTTATTTCCTTTTTCACTTCCTACTAAAGCTAAATAAAAATTATTCTTTCTATCAGTAATATTATCTTTTTTATATGAATCAATTATTTTTTTCACACTTTCATGATTTATTGTTACATCAAAAGTACTAAATTCATCAAATTCCTTAAGTTTATCGACAATCTCTTGTAAAATTATTTCAAATTCATCAAGTTTAACTTCACTAGTAAAGTTTTTTGGATCTCCACTATGCAAAAAATTACCACGATATTTAATAAGGTGATGGCAAGCTAAATAAATTAATCTAATATCTTCTTTTTTATTAGATTCCATTAAATATTTTTCTAAATGATAAATAGTAGGAAACTTTTTATAGTAAGTTTTGTCATTAAAACCTTTTTCTATAAAAAGATTATAGTCGTAATCCTTATGACAATTTGGATCTAATTTATTTAAGAATGACTTCTCAAGTCTTTCTAAAAAAGTAACGTCAATTTTTGCAAGTTCAGGAGCAAATATTTCATTTAAATAAGAGATTCTTTGCTTTCTTCTATTTAATCTTCTTCTTGCACATCTATATGCTCTACGTTCTGCATTTGGTGTTTTTACTGAATCTGTTTGTGTGTCTTCAAACATTAATACACCAAGCATTTTTCTTCCTTTTTTTCTTACTACATGCAAGTTTTCATCTGCAACACACCAACCAATAGAATTAGTACCAATATCTAATCCAATTTTGTATTTAGCCATAAAATTTTCCACTCCTTAAATAATTTTGCTTTTACTATTCGAGCTATCGTGCTAAATTATAAATGTAATTTGCATCACAGAAGTTCAAATAAGCTTTATGCGATTACACAGGGATTCGGTGAATCCCATTTTTTATTATTATAACTTTAGGCAAAAAATAAATCTTGATTTAATGTAAATTTATTACAAATTCGTTAATTATTTTTGAAGACACATATGTTCTTAATAATCCAAAAAGATAATTTCTATAATTTTTTGCTATTTTTCATTACGTTTTTTCATACAAGATTGCTCCAAAACCTTCGTAAAATGTAAAAAATAACAAAATACGAATTCGTAAAATGTAATTTTATACACAAAACGAATTCGTAAAATGTAAGTTTCTTAAAATTAATCACAATAATTTACTAGCTATACATCTTATTTTAGTTTAATTTGAGACATTAAATTTAGGTATCAAACTATGTTTTTTAAAATCATTTTCTAATTAATAATTTAATCTAAATAAGAAAAACTAGATTTAAGTAGTTAGTTTAATTTAGTAATTACATATTTCTATCAATAAAATCTTTATAAGTAATAATCTCACCTGCATAATCGTATTTCATTTTACTCTTTACTAAATTAGCATCATCTTTATCAAAAACTATAAAGAAATTTGAGCCAGTAATGCGATCATAAATTACATATCCCTTGTTCTTAGCAAAAGATAAAATCTCTTTAAGCTCTTTAAGATTTTCTTGCATTTCTTGGCTTACAATAACTATCTTCCCTTTAAATTCATCTTTATCTATTAAATCCTTATCTAGTGTAAAAGCTTGTCGATATAACTCATGGCCTTTCTTTTGTAGGTTCTTTTTCTTATAAAATAAACTTCTTTCTATATTTTTTCTTTTAGTTTCTTTTAAGGTTTCTAAAGAGTTTACTTTTGACCTATTGCACATTTCAATTAGTTCATTGGGCTTAATATGAAATTCACAAATTAACGCTTTAAATACCAACATCGTTTTAACTGCATCATCGCAAGCCCTATGATCTTTTAATCCAACTAATTCACTTTCAGCCACTATTTTTTCAGCAACACATTCTAGTGATTTACCAAGCTTCTTTTCTTTATCAAGTTCCTTTAGAATTTTTTGAATATCATATGAATCAAAATTCATGATAGGCAGTTTATATCTATTACTATCTTTATTAAGAAAATTGATATCGTTACTTACAGAGTATCCAAATACCATCAAATTTTTAGATGTTAAAAGAGATTTAATCCTATCGTAAGAATCATAAAAAGGATAAAACTTTAAATATTCAGTTTCTGGATAAGTAAGTATTAAATCTTTTTGATGTGTTCGATTAGTTAAATTAAATTTACATTCTGGATCAAAAAGAATATTAACTTTTCTTTTAATCTCAAATTTATCATTCGTTAATACATAACCGAATTCGCAAATTGCGCGATGTCCATCTGCACACTCAATGTCAAAAAATAAATAATCCATTATATTGTCTCACTTTCTTCAAAATTTTTAAGTATATCTTCTATCTCAATTTTTGATAACTTTTCTTTTTCTTTTAAGTTATTATATATGGTTTTTGCGAGCTTTTTATTTGATTCAATCAAAGATTTTGCATTTTCAAGCGCTTCATTTAGAAGATTAGTATGGATGTTTTCAACCTCCTCAAGTCTTCTTTCTGACATAGTACTTTCTCCGCGAGAAAATCTTCCACCATTAATACAAATAGGCATCTTATCAAATCCAAATGCGCCTATATTAATCATTTGAGATATAATAGCTTTTGCTTTGTTCACGTCATTGCTTGACCCAGAACTAATATCTCCACACATAATTTCTTCAGCTGCTAAACCTCCTAATATTGTAGTTAGTTTTCTTTTAAGATTATTTTTAGTTATCTTTTCATTTTCTATATTTTCTTTTTCAAAGTGTACATGCCCTTGAATATTCCCGTATCTTTCAGTGGATATAGAACCTACCAAACCACTCATCTTATACTCTATTATAAAATGCCCAATTTCATGATAACAGGTGATATCATCTGGACCATTTTTTGATTTTTTCTTAATCTCTTGAAATAAAACAACAGGTATATTTCTTTCAAAATCAGAAACAGTGATTTTATCTATTTCTTGTGTAGCACAATCTATAATCGTTTCATTGATTAATGTTTTAATATCAGCTCCAGAAAAATCAGTAGTCTTAAGTGCAAGTAAACGAGTATTTATTTCATCTAAATTACTATTTTTCTTTAAATAATACTCAAATATAGCTTGTCTATCCGATGTGTTTGGCATTTCGATTGTTATTCTTTTATCCATTCTACCGCTTCTCATTAAAGCAGAAGGAAGCATTGACTTATAATTTGTTGTTGCAATAACTAACACACCTTCACTAGAAGAAATGCCATCAATTTCAGAAAGCAGAGTTTTAGTAATCTTTCTTGAATAATCAGAAGTAAATTCATCTGTCATTACAAGTTCATCAAATTCATCTATGAAAATAATTGATGGTGAGCTCTTTCTTGCTTCAGCAAAAAGTTCTTTTATAGATTTAACTACTTTCGATTCTGTTTCATATTCATCAACTTCAAGTTGATAAAATGGCGCACCGCTTTCACAAGCTATTGCTTTGGCAAACATTGTTTTACCAACACCAGGTTGGCCTGATAAAATTAATCCTTTTGGTATATACGCTCCCATCCTTGCATATTTGTCATGATTCTTTAAGATTTCTATTATCTTTCTAGCTTCAATTTTTTCTTCTTCATATCCTGCAATATCTTTTAAGCATATCTTTTCAAACATATTATTAACCTCCTAATTTATTTGTTGTTCTTTTAATAAAACTATTTTTAAATCAGCATATTTAAGAACAAATTAAATATAATCTTTGTAAGTTAACATATGTTGTTTTGTGATGTTATAGGTCACAAATATGAAAAAGGCCTACAATTTAAGTAGGCACTCTCTCAATTCGAGTCTATTAATTAAGTAGATGAACAGTGAAAGTTTCATCTCACATGAATTATTTAGCATTCTTGAAAAATATTCTCGAGATATTCCGAGTTCATCTGCAAGAGTACTTTGAGTAACTCCATATTTGTGTTTATCTTTAATAGTTTCACGAATTTCTTCTAAGACACGCTCACAAAGCACGTAAGAAGAGTTAGAGCAATCATGTTTCATTAGCAATCCCTCCTCCGCGTAACAATTGTTACAAAAGTTCATGCCTCTAATTGCTAAATTAATTCTAACTTTCTGTGAATTCTTTTACAATAGATTCCAACGTGTCCTTTTCATAGGTAATTATCAAATTAAACATATCAAGCATTTTATCAACATATTTTGTTTTATGGTCTTTTTCTTCTACAACTAAATTTGCATTTATAATTAAGTGTATAAGTCACGAAAATACTTCTTTTATTGCCATATGGGCGAAAAATTTTGATATTCCAGGACTTGAATTAAAATTATATCCACTAGCATGATTCATATCTTTGGATAATTCATATAAATTAAGCCACTCTTTTCCAAAATCATTTTGGAAAAGTTCATTAACAACTGATTTGACTATTTTATTATAATTTTTACAATCTTTAGGATTTAGAAAGTATAAACTATTCTTTCTCATTTCTTGCTCAAACTCTTCAAACGAGGAGATATTGTATTTATCTTTATAATATGAATTATATAAATCGCGTAATTCTGAAGAAGAATCTATGTTTTTAAAACCTGTTGCCTTAAAACGCTCTATTAATTGCAATTTTGATGAAAGAGCAAATGCTCTTTTAAGCGTTAAAAATTCACTTGAATTTTCAACTAAATTTATCATTGCATGTACACTTGAAAATTCTACAAATGACTTAAATTTACTAATTACTTGTTCATTATATCCTAACGATTCACAAAGCATCATATCTTTGACTAAAGATTTTATAGTATCAAAATAAAAATATAAAAATCCATCGTTGCCATTTTTAAGAACGCATAAGTCTTTTTCAAGTAGTTCAAAACCACATGATACCTGGTTTATATTATTTACATTATTTATAAGAAATGGATTTTTTAAAAAATCATCTTTAAAACTATATGTGTTTTTGTCAATAAAATCTGGTTTATAAGATTCTAAATAATTAGCAACGTGAAGAAGAACAAACTCAACATGAGTTTGCCTAAGTTCTTGTATTGCTCTTTCTTCCTTGCTTGAATCGTTAAATCTTGGATGAGTCATTATTGAAAAGAATTCATATGTTTTAATTTCTCGTTCATTAAAAATATCATATTTATATAGTAAACTTTTAAAATCTATATTATCTTTCAATTTCTTTTTTAAATACATTTTCGGATCATAATAATATCTTACCCTAGTTTTAAGTTCCTTTTTTGTACAATTATAATAATCGCAAAGTAATTTCATTGCTTCATCATAATTCTTTTTAGCATCAACAATAACCGGCTGATTTGTTTGTTTAAACCATGCTTTAAAATCTTGATATTCAACGATTGCATAATGCTTTCTAAAAATCTTTTGTTGCGCTTCAGAAATGTCACCTTTATTAAGCATTTTCAAAATAACAAATGCTTCTAATATAGCCCTAGCATTATTATCAATTCCGACACTAGCAAAATTATTATCTAAAATATTAATCACTATACTTAAAGCATTGCTCATAATATCGCTATTAACAGCATAATAAAGATAGTCCCAATCGCTTAAGTTTGGATTATTAAATTTTTTTAAAATATCAACATCATACTTTTTAAAAGTTTCGTATAAATTTTCAAGATTAAGTTCTTTGTTTTCATTCATGATTATTTTTTTCCTTTTATAAAACGCCGCAAAACTCCATTATTTTTCTGCTAGTATTAAAGTATAAATGCATAATATTCACTATTATTACGCTTTAAAACAAATGGAAAAGCAAAAGCACCAAAAATAGAAGATAGTGACATTGCAAAAATAAATGAACAGCAGCCTATTAAGAATGAACAAATTGCAAAAATAATTTTCATGCCAATAAGCCAAGCAAACCCATCAAGTGACCAACTAAAAATTAAACCTGGAAATTTGATTGTTAATCTTAAGCAATATTCAAAAATATCAGCAATGAATGAATTTGAAATTATACAATAAACTGCAGCAAATACTCCGTATCCTATAAGCAAACTATATAGAGTTCCAAGTGCCCAGTGGCAAATCCATGGATTTAAAATGAATACCGCTAACGCAATTCCTAAAGCAAGCAATCCGCTAAAAATACCCCAACCAAAACATACTCTTTCACCATGTTTTTTACTTATTCTATGTTGTTCTTCAATTATTCTTGCTTCTTCTCTTTTTTTAATTTCATAGCACTCTTTATGATAGAAATCTTTACCATCAGGCACCTTTTTATGAAGTCTTCCCGTTTTTACCGTTTTAAAAGCATCAACTGAAATTAAATCCTTTTCTTCAATAGGCTTACCACATCTTTTACATCTTGGTAAATCTGCTGTACGAATAATTATTGTTTCCTTTTCTACTTGCGGAGCAGGTGGAGGAGTTACAACTACTTCCTTCTCCTTATTATGAATGGTCTCTTCTTTACTAAGTAAATCATCAATCGAACACTCAAATATTTTGGCAAGTTGTTTTAACGTTGCAATATCAGGTTCATTAGTATCCGCTTCCCATTTACTAATTGTTTGGAATGCAACATTCATTTGGCTTGCGAGGTCTTTTTGAGTAAGACCTTTTTCAGTCCTTAATTTTTTAATCCTTTGACCAAGTGTCATTTTCATTACCTCTTTTCTTAAATATTTTCACTGAATCGGCGATTTATTTAAATAACCTACAAGGGGAATTTGATAATGAAAAAGGCGAATTTCTTGTTTTTAAAGGTTTTTTTACCTTATTTCTTCACTAATTCGATGAAATTTAAAAAAGATACTTCATTTTTAAATTATTATACCAAACATAAAAATATATAAATTAGTTAATTTATGTCTTAAAAAAGTAAATTGAATAGTAAAGTAAATTGAAAACATTATTTTGAATTCACTAAGTTATAAGAAATTTCAATTAACTCCATAACTTCTTCATCGCTTAAAGTATCATCTAAAATGATGGATGCCCAATATTTTTTATTCATGTGATAAGCAGGATAAATTCCTTCTTCTATCTTATATCCATTATTATCGTTTGCTAGTTTTAAATTCATTACTTCGATTTCTTCTTTTAAGTCTCCAATTATTTTATTTTTAGGAAGATTCATAATCATTCCAAACCATTTTTTATTGCTTTTATTTCTAAAAACACCAAATCCAGGTGATGAAGCAAATAAAAACTCAGGATCGATATCATATTTTTCTTTAATTTTATTAGTAATTCTATTCGATTGAGAAAAAATAAATATTACTTTTTCGAAGCATTTATTTCTAATGTCAACAAGAATACCTCTACATTCTTCTTTTAATTCACCAACAAAATTACCAACGACTTCCATATCAATTTGTTTAAATTCATCGTTAAAATTTACATCGATTAATCTAGCATTTATCTTCTTATTTTTAATTTCAACTACAAGTTCAAAATCATTATTTGGTAGCTTCTTTTTATATAAAAATTCATCATTAGCAAAAGAAAATCCATAAGCGCTTAACTTATTTTCATTAACTTTATATCTATCAAAAACTTCATTTACGAGCTTCATAGTTTTTACTTTTCTTTCTTTTAATTATATTTTTATAGAACTATTATAGCAAAAACCTTGCAAAACTCACATTATTTTTAAAAATTTCACTATTTAGTTGATTTTTAACGAGTTTTTTCGATTATCAATTAGTAAAAAGGGTCAATTGTAAATGTAAAGTCCGTTTTGAGTAAAGTCCGTTTTTTACAGGGAAA
>UQXJ01000035.1 GCA_900545015.1 uncultured Mollicutes bacterium
AAAAAATCATCAAATAAAGTGATAAATTCTTCCTCAAATAATCTGACTAGCCACACTAAGCTCATTACCATGGACTTTTAGATAGTCTAAAACTTCATCACAAGTCATTTTATCGACGCCACTAGCACCTTTATTTCTTGTAACTTGTAAATAAGCTTGATTTAAGTTGTCTTTAGATAAGACCTTATCAATCAATTTCATAGTTTTCGTTTTCCTCCTTTTTGTTTGCTTACAATCATTTTAATTTGTTTCTCTTCTCGTTACGACCGATACTCTAAAACTTTTCAAACTGAAGTGAGCACATTGATTTGTACTTACGAAAGGTTTATTTATTCGACCCTTCGAGTTTCCTCTATTATGGTCTCTGCTGACTTCTTGGGACAAACCTTTTTCGACTTGTATTTCTACAATTCCCAAGACCTCACGAGGTAAGCCATATATCTTTCAAGACTTGAGTACTTGATTTACGCTCTCGTTTACGATTGCATATGGTTTTAGGTTGTTTTGAACCAACACCACCCAAAGACACGCCTTAATATCAAGTTTCTGTTCGTTACCCAGTCTTTTCGCTACGCACTTCTTTCATCCCATGCCTCACGACAACGGACTTGTGTTTCGCTATGTGGTTATTGCAATATTCCCACTAGAGACTTTCACTCATTAGATATATGACATGCTCGTCACACAAAGAAAAATCAGGTCGTATGCCTGATTTGACTTTTAATAATTGATAAACTAATAATTAATGTTTATTAGGATATTTTTCATATATCCTTTTATAATATGCATTCCATAATTTAGAAACATTTTCTAAACTATAGAAGTGTTTAATCTCAATACTTTTGTTTCTAATTCGTTCATAAAATACTTTGTCATCTTTTAATTTTCTAATTGATTTAGAAAATTCTTCATTATTATTTCCAGCAAGATATGGTGAAAGGAAAATATCTTTATATAAATCAAGGTCTCTAACTAAAAATGGTTTTTCAACATTAACACATTCAAGTAGTGTCATTGGGAACAATTCTTGATATGATGGCAAGAAAAGCATGTCAGCTATATTAAATATTGCATTCATTTTACTTCTATCAACAATACCTAAGAAGCGTAAATTTGCAGGTGGGTTATCAATAATCTTTTTGATTTCTTCATAACCTGCTGTAATTTTTCCAAAAGAGAATCCACCAGCCCAAATAAATTGAATATCAGGATTTTCTAATGCAACTTTATAAAAATCTACAATTCCTTTTCTAGTTTGAGTTTGACCTACACCTAAAACAACAAATTTATCTTTTGGAATGTTATATTCCTCTTTAAATTTTAAAATTTCTTCTTCGCTAAGTGGATGAAATTCTTTATCACTAACAAAATTAGGGATATATGTAATTTTATCTTTAGGGATTCCGATATTTATTAAATCTTTAATAAAATAAGGATTAACAACGATGACTTCATCAGCTTTTTTATAGAATTTTAAAACATATGAACGATATGGTTTAAACATAAATTTAGGCATTTTTAAACTGCCATCATCGATTTCAGGAATAAAATGAACATAACAACAATTAATCTTGTTCTTTTTAAACTTTAAAAAGAATTGAGGATTAACTGTATGAAAATGATTAATATCATACTTTTTAGGATTCTTTCCATTAATTGTTACTTCAAAATCATCTAAGCTTTTTACTACATTAACTTGCTCAAAAAAAGCACTACCAACGCCTTGGCCTTTAATATTAAGACCACCAGCATACATATTTATTTTTAATTTTTTCATATAAATATTTTGAATTACTTAAAGCATTTTAACAACAACAATCGATCGAAAAATCCCTACATTTGGAGATTTTTGAATTTTTTATATGGTTTCGTTAGTTATTTCATATACTTACATTATATGAAATCCATAAGTACAACTATATGAAATCCATTTTTTTATAACTTTAGTTTCCTTATTTAATTTTAATGACAAAAATCACATTTATACTATAATTTAGCCAGGAGGAAAATTAAAAATGTTTAATAAAAAATTAGCTTTAGATATTTTAAACATTGCAACATCAACTGGTGCTGATTTTGCCGAAATTTTCTATGAAGACACATATAGTTCCTATATTGGACTCGAGGGTCTTAAAGTCGATTCGAGTTCGACAGCAAATAGAAATGGTATTGGATTAAGAATTTTAAAAGGTACACAATCAGTTTATGGTGCTACAAGTGATCTTTCAAAAAAATCCTTATATAATTTTGCATCAAATTTAGCAAAGTCTTTTAATGGTGAAAGAATCATTAATGAATTATCTTCATTTGAAGATGTAAAAGTGAAAAACATACACAAAAAATACACTCCATTAATGAGCGTAGAAAATAATAAAATCGTTGATTTATTAAAGAAAGCTAGCGGTATAGTTCTTTCTTATGATAAGAGAATTGTTAGATGTATAGCTGGTTTTTCTATCACTTCTACAGAAACTGAAATTTTTAATTCAAAAGGTAAACATTTTAAAAACAAGAAAGAATACGGAAGATTATTTATTAATAGTGTTGCTTCTGAAAACGGAAAAATTGAAACTAGATTTGATGGCCCAGGTGCCCAAGGCGGTTGGGAATTCTTTACAAAAGAATTAAATGTTGAAGAGCTTGCAAAAACTAATGCTGAAAAAGTCATTATGATGCTCGGCGCAAAAGAATGTCCAACCGGAAAATTCCCTGTTGTTATTGGAAATGGTTGGGGTGGAGTTATCTTCCATGAAGCTTGTGGACACCAACTTGAAGCTACATCTGTTGCAAAAGGAACAAGTGTATTTTCAAATATGAAGGGTGAACGTATCGCTAACGAATGTGTTTCTGCTTTCGACGATGGATCTTTACCAAATGAACGGGGTTCAAATAGTCTTGATGATGAAGGCAAAATCCCTCAATGCAATCAATTAATTAAAGATGGTATTCTTGTAGGTTATCTCGTTGATGATTTTAATGGTAGAAGAATGAATGAAGAAGGAAACGGTGCTTCAAGAAGAGAATCTTATAAATATGAACCTACTTCAAGAATGAGTAATACTTACATCGCTCCAGGTAAATCTAAGCCAGAAGATATTATTAAAGATACAAAATTAGGTCTTTATGCAGTTTCATTTAACGGCGGAAGTGTTGATCCTTCAACTGGTGATTTTAACTTTGGCTGTAGTGAAGCTTATATTATTAAAGATGGTAAAATTCTTGAACCAGTAAGAGGTGCTACTCTTGTTGGAAACGCAAAAGATATCTTAAAACACATCGATATGGTCGGTAATGATTTAGCATTTGGACAAGGTATGTGTGGTAGCGTTTCTGGTTCTATCCCAGTAAACGTTGGTCAACCTACAATTAGAGTTGATGAAATTGTTGTTGGTGGAAGAGGAGGAAGTATCAATGAATTCTAAAAAGTTTTTCGCACTTGCAAAAGAACACGGAATTGAACCTTGTGAATTATCAATTACAGAAGATTCTTCATTAAATTTTTCATTATTTAAAAAAGAGTTAATTTCATATTCAATGAATGTAAATAAAGTAATTTCTGCTCGTGGTGTTTTTAACGGAAAAATGGGTTCTGGAATTACAGAAAAAGATGATAAAACAACTATTGATTATTTACTTACTTCTATTAAAAATGGTGCACTTTTAAACGAAAGTGAAGATGAGCCAATTATCTTCAAAGGAAGTAAAAAATACTGCAAAGCTCGTACTTTTTCAAAAGAATTAAAAGAGTGGCCTGTAGAAGAAAAATTAAAAGTTTTACATGAAATTGAAGATAAACTTCAAGCATACGATCCAAGAATTACTGATGTTGAAGTAAGTTATAGTGACGAAGAATCTTCTTCACAAATGCTTAATTCATATGGACTAGTTTTAAAAAGCAAAAGTAATTCATTCTATATTTCAGCTAGTGTAGTTGCTAAAGATGGCAATGAAACAAAGAGCAATTGGAACATCTTCTTTAGTGATAAACCAGCCGAATTAGATGTTGACAAATTTGTTGAAGAAACTGCATCAAAATGTCTTGCTAAGTTCCATGGTGAAACAATTGAAAACGGTAAATACAAAGCTATATTAACTCAAGATTGTGTTGCTGATTTATTAAGAGCATTATTATCTAATGTATCAAGTGAAAGTGTGCAAAAGCATTCTTCATTATTTGAAGGAAAATTGAATACTCAAGTTGCAAGTAAGAAATTGACAGTTTATGAAAAACCATTAGCTAAAAATTTCTTCTTCTCAGCATTTGATGGTGAAGGTGTTGCTACACAAAATAAAACAGTTATTGAAAACGGTGTGTTGAAAACTTATTTCTATAACTTAAATAACGCTAAAAAAGATGGCGTTCAATCAACCGGAAATGGTTCAAAGAGTGGTAACAAAGTCGGAATTAAATTCTCAAATATTTTTGTTAAACCAGGTAGAACATCATTTGAAGGTTTAGTAGAAAAAGTCCATGATGGCGTATTCATTACAGATATTACTGGATTACACGCTGGATTAAACGCAACAAGTGGTGACTTCTCATTACAAGCTGAAGGTTTCCATATTAAAGATGGAAAAGTTGATAAACCATTAACACTTATTACAGTTAGTGGAAATTTATTTAAATTATTTAACGACATTATCGCAGTAGGAAATGATGCAAAAATATTAGTGTCAGCAACAACAACTCCTTCAATTGCGTTTAAAAATTTAAAAATCTCAGCTGAGTAAATTTTAAAAAAGATGTGCGGTTTGCACATCTTTTCTTTTGTTTTAATTATTTTTTAAGAATATATAAGATACCAATTGTCTTTGGACCACAGTGACTTGAAACAACACATCCAGCTCTTGTTTGGTGAATATTTGTTGGATCAACATATTTTGATAATTTCTCAACAATATATTTATCTTCACCATCCATATGGCCTGAATCAGTTACGAATACGCAAGAAGTATCAATATTATTTTCTTCAAAGTCGTGAATGAATTCATTAATTTGTTCATCAACAGCTTTAATGTAAGCACCTCTTGGCTTTTTATAAACGGTTAATTTTCCATTAATCATTTTTGCGACAGGGTGAATTTTAAGCATTGTTGCAAGTACTTTTGTCATGCCAGAACATCTTCCACCTTTAAATAAGAAGTCTAATCTATCAATACAAAATTTTGCACTAACGAGTGGTACAAGTCTTCTTAATTCTTCAGCAGTTTCTTTTAAAGTTTTTCCTTCTTTTATTAACTTAGCACCTTTAACAACAAGTAGTCCTTCACCTGTTGATAAACTCATTGAATTAATAACTTCAATTCTACCTTCTTCATATTCTCTACTTGCAAGAACAGCATTATTATAAGTTGATGAAAGTTGATCCCCGATTGTAACCATTAAAATATCTTTATCATCATCAATATACTTTTTAAATGTATCGATAAATTCAACAAGATTAATAGCTCCAGTTTTTGGTGTATTCCCGCATTCTTCAACTTTTTTATAAACCTTTTCGCTATCAATATCTACGCCATCTTTATAGTCTTTATCATCTCCTGGAAAAGAAACATGTAAAGGAACAATTTTAACATTATATTTTTCAATTAATTCTTGGCTTAAATCTGATGTAGAGTCAGCTAAAATAACAATATCTCTCATATTTTTCCTACCTTTAGTTAAAATTTTATCATTAAAGCAGTCTAGTTTCCATTTTTTAAAACGCTAAAAAATATTTAACTTTTAAAAAGCAAAATTATATCATTATTACCAAGGAGACATTTATGAAGAAAAAGCATATTAAAATTTGGGAAGAATTTAAAAAATTCATCAATCGTGGAAACGTCGTAGATATGGCCGTTGGTGTCATTATGGGTTCTGCTTTTGGTGCAATTGTCACAGCATTTACAAATATTTTACTTTCTGTTTGTACATGGGGTGTTCCAGGAGGCTTAAAAGGGTTATTTACAGTTCTTCCAGCAGCAAATAGTACACAAGCAGGAATAGATGGTATTGGACAAAAATTTGCAGCATCTGATTTACAAAAATTTGCTGAACAATTAGCTAAAGCAACATATGGAGAAACTAACGCAACAGCTGCAATCGTCGAAACACAAAAAACAGCATTATTAAGTAAATATACATTACATGGCAATTATTATATCTACAATCAATCAGCAATTATTGATTGGGGAACATTCATTAATGCAATTATTTCATTCTTAATTATTGCTATTACATTATTTACTATCTTAAAAATCTTTACAGCACTTAAAAAGAAGAGAGCTGATTTTGAAGCTAAAGCTTTAGAAGATTACTATACACGTCACCCAGAAGAAAGACCTGTTCCACCAGTTCCTGGAAAACCACAGCCAACTGAATTACAAGTCTTAATGGAAATTAGAGATTCTTTAAAAGCTAAAGAAGAAGCTAAGTAATTAAATTTAATACAATTAAAAAGTTGCATCATCAAGGTGCAACTTTTTTGTTTGGTTAGTTTTTTATTTATTTTCTTTTTTAGTTTCCTTTAATTCTGGATAAACCGAATAAACTTTTTCTAATGCTCTATCGATTGCATCAGATTCAGCTTTTCCAACTCCATCAGTAACTCTTTCAAGTGCTTTTTTCTTTTTATTTAAAGCGAACTTTATTTCACTTGCACTTTTTTCAACAAGTCCAATATAAAGAATATAAGTTCTAATTGAAGGCAAATCCTTACAGCCTAATATGTAATTTCTAGTAGTTTCATCTAAACTCTTGTAGTAATTAGTTGCTTCTTCAATGTCTTTTGTCATAAAAAGAACATAAGCTTTTTCAATTTCATTTTCTAAAAGAGTACTCTTAGACATTTTAGCTTTATTTTCAATATTCTTATCTAAAATTTCTAAAGTTTTATCTACGTTTTCATTAACAAATTCATGCTTAGCAGCTAATAAATTAACTTGAGCTGTAAAATCTGTAATTTCATCAAAGACAGTAACTTTTTCATTTTTAATTCCATAATAATCATTTGCTTCAAGTAATAATTTTTCATTATATGCAACAACATTAATTTTCTTATTTAAAGCAACAATTCTATATCCATCATTTAATGAATCAAGTTTTGCTGGGAAGTAATTGTAGAAAGCAAAACATCCACCAATTGTAGCAACAACAATAACTCCATATTTAATAAATTGAAGTGGATCGCCTGTGTTAGCTCTTTCCGGAGTTTTAATAAAAACGACAACACAATATAAAGCAACAAATTCTAAAAGTATTAATAAAAGTGGAGTAAATACATAAAACATTGGATTGCTTTTTTCCTTTTTAGGTTTAATAATCGTTTCTCCACTAAGTCCATTAAATGACTTAAATTTAAATTTTAATTGAGGTTTTGCAGCGTTTTTCACTAACACTTTATAAAAACAGAGACCTAACATATTGAAAGATAATATCTCATATCCACCAATTAATCCTCCAATTAAATGTCCGACTTCAATAAAAGCAACGTTGATTAAAACGCCTATTAATAAAGCAACAAGTAAGAAAGCGAAGTTTTGTCCTGCTGTTTGAGCTATGTAGCCACTACTCATTGCAGGCCTAAAAACTAATAAACCAACAGCAAGAATAATGCCTGCCATTACTAAGTAAATAAAACTACTTATATAATCTTCTTTTGTCATAAAATCACCTTTCTGCTATAGAGCAAACGTCTTATAGTGAAACTTAATTAAATTAATTCTAATGGTTTTTAAGATTTAAGTAAATGAAACTTAGTTGTTTAAGTTCTTATAATTATTAACAATATAATTAATTATATCCTCATTTATTAAACACTCCATCTTTTTAAAGAGTTCAGTTTTGGAATAATCTCCATTTGAATAATAATAAAGAAGTTGATTTGTAATTGAATTAGTTAAAAAACGATCAACATCTTTTTTAGCATCAATTGAAAGATTAAACTTATTTAAATAAAAAAGATGTGAACGATAAAAATAAGAAAACGTAAATTCTTGAATTATATCGTTGGCGCTACTTTTAAGAATTTCTTTAAACAAGAATTCTTTTTCATAGAGCTTATCAATGATAGTTAATAAAATTTTGTCATAATCAGTTTCTTCTTTGATTTCTAATTCTTCTTTTTGCATTAACGAAAGAATTAGATCATAAATATTTTTATAGTGATAATAAAAAGTTTGACGCTTAATTCCTAAAGTATCAACAATTGTTTGAACATCAATTGTTTCAATGTTTCTTTCTTCAAGAAGTTTTAAAAATGTATTTTCAATATTTTCTTCTCTATTTTTCATTTTTTCTTTTTCCTTTTAATAATATATGGTATTCCAAGAACTAGAAGCATAAAGACAAAAGTAATGCCTAAAGCAATTGCAAGCACAGCCATCATTTCAGGTGATAGATGTCTTGGAGGTTTTGGTCCATATAAACTTAACCAGTTTGTTCCATATATTGACCAAATAAAGACACATATACCAACGACAATACTTCCTGTAATTACACTAACCCTATATTTATTTAATGGTACACAAGTCCCAATTAAAACAAACATAGACACAATTGAAATATAGTATGTTGTAATTGTACGATAAATAAAGGCATTTTGGTCAAACATATGTGTAAAATACATTGTTAAATAAAGAATAATAACGCCTAAAGATATAACTATTCCTCCAGGTAAAGCTTTTTGCAAAATATTAGAAATAAATCCACCTTCTATTCTTTCTTTATTAGGTTCTAGGGCTAAGAAGAATGCACTTAATCCAATCGAACATAATTCCCAAACATAGAATGTTCCTGGTACAAAGTTCCAAGTTAGTCCCCCACAAAGTCCAAATATCATAAAGAAAATATTAGTAATTACACTAAAAACAGTTTTAACAAGGAATAAAGAACAGGTTCTTTGAAGATTATTAATTACTCTTCTTCCTTCAGAGACAATATAAGGAAGACCACTAAAATTATTATCAATTAAAACTAAATTTGCTAATTCTTTTGCTGCCTCACTAGCGTCAGCAATACTAATAGAAACATTACTGCTCTTAAAAGCTAAAATATCATTTACACCATCGCCGAACATAGCAACTGTGTGCCCACTTTCCTTAAGCCCTTCGATTACAATTCTTTTTTGCTCTGGTGTAACTCTACCAAAAACATCATAGTTTTGCGCGATTTTTTTAACTTCATCGTCTGTTAAACCTTCTAATGAAATAGTTTTAATATCATCTTTCAAACCAACATTTAAAGCAACATTTTGAATGGTTAAAGGGTTGTCTCCACTAATGATTTTTATCTTAACGTCGTTTTCTTTAAACCATTCAATAATCTCATGAGCATCATCTTTTATATGATCTCTAATACGAACTACAGCGACAAGTTCAATATCTTCAGGGAGTTTTTCATCTTCAATATAATTCTTTGAAATTCCAATAAGCAGAACACGTTCTCCGTTTAATGAAAATTCAAAAATTTTACTTATTGCATCTTCATTAAGATTTTTAAAATTAACGAATCCATAAGCGCCCATTACAACCGTTCCGATGCCTTTAAAAGATGCTGCACTATATTTATTATCTGAATCAAAATTAATTTTGTCATATGGCTCAAGATTATTTCCATCACCAAAATAATCTTCAATTGCATGTGCTGTAAAATTGTTTTCATTTAAATAGCTATTAAAGTTTTTGATATATTCATCAATTTCTTCCTTTTTATAATTATTTTCAAAGTACATCACATCGTAAACTTCCATCGTTCCATCTGTTAAAGTTCCAGTTTTATCAAGACAAAGAACATCAACACGAGCAAGTGTGTCAAGAGAATACATGTCTTGAACAAGAACTCTTTTGCCAGATAAAGTAATAACTCCAGCAGCTAAAGATGTAGAGAATAATAAATACATTCCAGATGGAATAAGAGAAATAATTGCTCCGCTTAAAGGTGCAACAAAATAATTTCCAATATATTCGTATGTCCATTCAATTTCACCAGAACCATAAATATAATTCGATAAAATCGTAATCCCAATTTGAAGTAATCCGAGAATTAAAACAAATAAAGCAATATATTTAAAAATACTATTTATTTCAATATATAAACGAGATTTTACTTTTTTAAATTCTTTGCTCTTTTTTTGAAGTGTTCTGATGTAATTTTCTGCGCCAACTTTGTCTACCCTAACGTAAATATCTCCACTTGTAATAGCTGATCCGCTAAGCAAAGAATCATCAGCGTTCTTTTTTATAACATCGCTCTCTCCTGTTAATATTGATTCATTAACTTTTGCTTTTCCAAAAAGACATGTTGAATCACAAGGTATAACATCATTAGTCCTTAAATGCAAAATGTCATCAAGAACTATTTCATCACTAAAAATTTCTGTTTCTTTTCCATCACGAATAACAGTTATTCTCTTTCTTTGAATTAATGATAATTTATCAACAGCCATTTTCGCTTTGATATCACTATAAATGCCAATTAAAAGGTTAGCAGATAAAATGAAAATAAAAATACAATTTTTATAAAGTTTAAAAGTAACTAAAATGACAGCAATGATGAACATTATGACATTTAAGAAAGTGAAAAGATTTCGGAGAATAATTTCAAATATTTTCTTTGAGCCACGTGCTTTTTCTTCTTTATTAATTAAGCCGTTATCAACTCTTTCTTTAACTTCTTCAGTAGATAAGCCTTCGTTAATGCTTTTTTTAATGCGTTCTAATTCCATTACTCACTCCTTAAAGCAATAACAGGATCTTTTTTAGCTGCAGCCCTTGCAGGAATTAAACTGCTGATATATCCAAGTAAAATAGAAATAGCGATAAGCGTTAAAACAGCTGTCCATTTTAAAGAAGCAATATTTCCAATGTAGTACTCTGGATAAACATAATTGATAATTGCATTAATTGGATAGCAACATATAAAAGAAAAAGCGCATCCAATACATCCACTTATAAATCCAGTGGCAACACATTCAGCTTCAAATAAACGTCCAACATCTTTTTTTCTTGCTCCTAAAGCTCTTAAAATACCAATTTCTTTAGTTCTTTCAATAACGCTTACATAAGTGATAATTGCAGTCATAACAGAACTAACAAGTAAAGAAATAGAAGCAAAAACAATTAAAACAATTGAAATAATATCTATTAATTGACTTAAAGACTCAGTAAATGTTCCAACCAAATCACTATAAAATACTTGTTCATAAGTATTAGCGGCATGGTCAGCGCTTTTCCCAGTTTCGTCAATCACATTAAATTCATCCAATTTTGTTAATAATTTTGCTTTATTTGATAAGTTCGAAGGAAAAATAACAATAGAACTAATATTTGAATAGCTATTAACATAAGCAAGTAAGCTTATAACGTAAGGATAGGCTTCTTCCTTTTTTCCAGGAAGTAATAAACTACCTGAAATTTTTGTAAAATAATCTTTTAATATACTCGTTCCATTTTCTTTTAAATCATCTCTGATTAAATCAGCACCAATAATATTAGCCCATTTTAAATAGTCAGTTATTGTATAACCATCGGTTTCATTTTTCTTTTCACTTCCTGAGAAAATAAAATAAAAACTAAAATATTTATTAAATAAATTATTTAAAGTTGAAACAGTGACACTGCCTGAAGAGTTGATATTCTCAATGTCTTTAATTAAATCAGAAGTACTCATTCCGCTTTTCCAAACAACATTGTTTTTAATATTTCCATAAATTTTTGATTGATTATTTTTAGAAACAATAAATTCTTCAAGCGATTTTTGATAGCACAAGCCAGTTGTCATTGAACTAACCATTGCTTCTTTTTTAGGTCTTAAAATTCCTGAAATTTTTAATTTCACGCCTTTTGAACTATCATTATATAAAGAATCTAAATCATTATTTTCATAATAATATACAGGTTTTGATGAATTTTCGACAGTTTTTGACTTTTCATTATAAAATTCATCATTATTAAAAACTTTATATTCTTTCTTTAAAATATCATCGAAACTTATTGGATTTTTTTCTGCATAATCAACATTTACACTATCATCATTCGAATAAAACCCAAGTTGTTTTAAAGCACTTAATGAAATTTGGTTTCTAGAATCAACAACAAGAACAAGTTCGTTCATATTGTTTTTATCTGGATAATTTCCAGCAATTAAGTCGTATGATTTGCTTATATATTCTTCTTCACCATATAGAACATGCCAATAAGTAGTAGGAAGTCCAGTGACTGTAGAAATCATTGAATTAAGTGACCCAGTTGTACCATTTCTAACAGCATAAGCTTTACTATTAGTTGGGTCTAACGTTGTTAAATTTAAAGAATAAGTATCACCATAATTTATTAAATAATCGTTTAATAATTTTGTTTCAGTTTTCAATTTTTTAAGATAATTTATATATTTTTCTGTAATGTTGTTATATTGAATTTTTTGTGTTCCCATGTTGTTAATGTATGGATAAACAAAAGTTTTATCGCTGTATTGAGGATTTTCAACAAAATCATCGCCTTTTTCATAAGTGATTGTATAAGAACTAACAGTTACAGGCATTTGGGAAGCGCTTTGTTCTTCCATTCTTTCTATATAATCACCAAATCCATTATTAACAGCTAAAACAAGAGCAACGCCAATAATACCGAAAGAAGCAGCGGTTGCAGTTGCTAGCGTTCTTCCTTTTTTTGTTAATAAATTCTTTAAAGAAATCTTTAACGCACTAAAGAAACTCATTCTTGAATATTTTTCTTTATTTTTTTCTTCTTTTTTTAGTTTTCTTTTTTGCTTTTTATTTTTTTCATCAATCAAAACGAAATAATCTGAATTATTTTCTTTTTCATCACGATAAAGTTTATCTTCGTTCTCTTTTATTTTTTGAATTTCATTTGCTTGAGTATCGTTTTCAACTTCGCCATCTTTAAATTCAATAATTCTATCTGAATATTGAACTGCAAGTTCTTTATTATGAGTGACCATAATAATTAATTTATCTTTAGAAATCTCTTTTAAAAGATCCATAATTTGAATGCTAGTAGTTGAATCAAGTGCACCTGTAGGTTCATCGGCTAAAATAATTTCAGGATCATGAATAATAGCTCTAGCAATAGCTACTCTTTGCATTTGCCCACCACTTAATTGATTTGGTCTTTTGTTATATAGATCTTTTAAGCCAACTTTGTCAAGCGCCTCTCTACCTTTTCTAAGTTTTTCTCTTCTATTTAAGCCATTAAGAGTAAGACTCATAACAACATTTTCAAGAATGCTTAAATGAGGTATTAAGTTATATGATTGGAAAACAAAACCAATCCTTTTGTTACGATAATTATCCCAATCTTTATCGTTATATTCTTTAGTTGAATGGCCTTCAATAATTAAGTCTCCACTTGTATACTTATCAAGCCCACCGATGATGTTTAAAGTGGTAGTTTTACCACATCCAGAAGGTCCTAAAATAGAGCAAAATTGTCGCTTAGGGAAATATAAATTAATTCCTTTTAAAGCAGGGTATGGCTTCTTATCAACAAAATAGTCTTTCTTAATATTTACGAGTTCTAACATATAGTAGAATTATATTATATAATTCTAAATTTTCATATAATACACATTAAATATTTACAAAAAATT
>UQXJ01000036.1 GCA_900545015.1 uncultured Mollicutes bacterium
TGACGTTGTATTCTTTGTTTGTACATCTATTTAGTTTTCAAAGATCTCTTGCACTAATTGATTCTATCAATCTTAACGAAGAATTAATCCTTCGAACAAGTGCTTAATAATTATATCTAAGAGATATAATCATGTCAACAATTTTTTAAACTTTTTTAACGATTTTTTTAATCGTTTTTTAGAAGTCTCAAATCTTGCGACAACTTCAAAATGATACACCTGTTCGATATTGTAAATCAAGCACTTTTTAAACTTTTTTTATTTATTTTTTTAAACGAAATAGTATCTCTATCCTTATTATATATATAAGAGTTTTTTATTCCTGAAAAGTCCTCCAAAAAAGACAAATATTCATTTTCAATTTCTCTATTTTTGTTGTTTTTTAAGATATAACCTAGTACTTTATTGGTTTTCTCTTTTAAAAACGAACAAGGAAACACTAATAAATCTTTAAAAATCTCAAAATTTTGTATATCTTGAAAATTCGTATCGTTCAAAAACAGAAAATAATTATCAAATTTACAGGTTCCATCAAAATCATTTAAACAAATAAAATGAAAATTTTGATTTGTAACAATGTCATAATGAGTTAAATCTTTTTCGTTCAGTTTTGAAGTAAGCAATTCTTCCATTGTTTTATTCTCTAGCGAACTTTCATAAAGAGCTTCTCTCGCTCTTCTATTGATAGCTTTAAATGGGATACCAGCAATTTTAAAAAATCGAAATATATCAAGAAGATCATTTTTTGTTCTAAAAAGAAAACAATTGTCTTTATTACACATTACATTTTTAAAACTTTCTGCAAAATCTCTTATTTTTTTAGTACATACAACTTCATTTTTCTTATTTAAATCTTCTAAAAGCGAATTATCATTCTTCACACCATCAAATATTTTGTAGTTTTCAGTTTCAACAACATTTAATAAAAGACTTTTAGGATAATATTCATTCTTAAAAGCAATAATTTCTGTATCTCCATCGTTTTTCTTCAAAAAGTTCATATAAAATGAATCTAAGAACGATGAATTCACTTTGATGTTTTCATTTATAATTTCATTTTCTTGAAAAAATTTTTTATACAGTTTCATTTTCAAAATATCTTTTGTCATTAAATTATTTTCTATAAGAAAATTATTAAAATCATCGATTTCTTTGAAAATTTTATTGATAAAAGTTTGATATTTTATAAATAAAAATTTGCTATAAATTTTTGAATTCATTTCTTTTAAAAGTTTCAATATTTCTATAAGTTTTTCTCTTTCTCTTGTATCGATTTTTTTAGAACAAAATTCGCTTTTTATTTCATTTAAAGTAGCATCGAAATTACATTCTTTTAAATATCGAAAAATTACTTTAATAAAATATAATTCTTCTTTCTTTTTATCGTATTTAAATTCATAAAAATTTAGTTCGAGTCTAATAATAGTATTGATTAATTCGCTCGTCTTATATTTAATTTTAATCTTCTTATTTAAAGATATTTTACGATATGTATCGTATAAATTTTTAATTAGGCTATTAGTTTTATCTTTACCAATATTTAAAAAATCAATATCAAATTTTGAAAAAGCATTATTGCTTAACAAATATTTTTTAAGTAAAAATAAATAGGTATTTTTAGGAATTATTCTAAAATTTTTAACATCAATTTTTAAGAAAAAGTCAAAAAATTCCATCTCGTTTTTAATATAATTTTCTTTTTTATATTTAACAAAATCGTCACAATATTCGTTTTCAAAAAAGACGATTCTTTTCTTATTTAAATAATTAAAAGAAACAAGATCCATCATAAAAATTAATACATCTCTCACACAATTTATTTATTTTGTCTTTTGATAATAAATCACTCATATTTTTAACTAAATTTATTATATGAACATGAGAATTATTAAATGTTTTTAATAATTCAACTATATAAGTTTCTTCTCCTTCCTTATAAGCGAAAATATCTAAATTATCTTGATTAAAACTATTTTTATTTCCAATAACTTCTATGTATCCTTTAACTTTCTTTAATTTATTTAATGAATATTCTTTTAACATATAAAAACTAACTTCATCTAAATAATCACAGCCTTTATTTCTTTTAATATCTATAAAATAAAGCGAGTCGTCTATCTCAATAGCTAAATCAAATATAAAATGGATATTTGTTTTTTCAAAAATAAAAGTATCTTCATAATCAACACATAATTTAATGTCTCGATACAAAGATACTTCTTTAAATAATTTAATTATTTCTTTTTTGATATTGTTTTTTAGTATCAAAAAATATTTGTCTCTTAATTTCTTTTCCTCTGCGTCCTCTTCACATGGTATCATTTAAAAACCCTTGTGGCTTTAATGGCAAGTTTCCATTTTTTATCAATTTCTTTAATTTCATCATCTTCCATATTAGGACTAAATTCTTTTTGATATTTATGAATCGATCTAATTTCGTCTAAACTCTTCCAGAAACGGTTTTCAAGTCCTGCGAGATAGCAAACACCAAGTGAAGTTGTTTCTAGACATGTTGGAAGTAAAACATTTTTCTTTAAGATGTCGCTTTGGAATTGCATTAAATAATTATTTTGTGTCGCACCACCATCAACTTTCAAAGTATAAATTTTTGTATGGCATTCTTTTTCCATTATTCTAATAACATCTTTAGTTTGAAGAGCGATTGAATTTAAAGTTGCTCTTATAAAATGTTCTTTGCTTGATGAACGAGTTAAGCCAAAAACGGCACCTCTACATTCATCATCCCAATAAGGCGCACCAAGTCCAACGAAAGCAGGAACAACATAAACTCCATGGGTTGAATGAACTTTTGCAGCATATTTTTCACTTTCAGCAGCATCTTTTATCATTCTCATCTCATCACGAAGCCATTGAATACTTGCTCCGCCAATAAAAACACTGCCTTCAAGAGCATAACAAATTTCATCTTTTACTTTCCAAGCAATAGTTGTGATTAATCCATGTTTACTAATAATAGGTTTATCGCCAGTATTCATAAGCATAAAACACCCGGTTCCATATGTGTTTTTGCTTTCACCTTTTTTAAAACAATTTTGTCCAAATAAAGCTGCTTGTTGATCACCAGCAACTCCGCAAATTTTTAAATTTTCATTAAGTGCACTTGCAACACCAAATGTATAACTTGATGGGCAGACTTCAGGAAGCATGCATCTAGGAATATTAAATAATTTTAATAATTCTTCATCATAGTCAAGTGTGTTGATATTAAAAAGCATTGTTCTAGAAACGTTAGTAACATCAGTTTTAAAAATTTTACGATTTGAAAGTTTATACATAATCCATGTGTCAACCGTTCCAAACATAAGTTCGCCTTTTTCAGCTCTTTCTTGTCCATCTTCAATATTATCTAAAATAAATCTTATCTTTGAAGCACTGAAATAAGGGTTAATTATAAGTCCAGTTTTTTCATGAACTTTATCTTCATATTTTTTCCATTTTTCGCAAATTGGAGCAGATTGCCTGGATTGCCAAACAATCGCATTATAAACAGGCATACCAGTTTCTTTTTCCCAAATAATTGTTGTTTCTCTTTGGTTTGTGATACCAACAGAATCGATGTCATCATATGTTAAATTAGTTTTTAATAAAATATCATTGATAACATAAATTACACTTAAATATAAATCCAAAGCGTTTTGTTCAACCCAACCACTTCGTGGAAAAAGACATTCTACTTCTTGTTGAGCTTTGAAGAAAACTTTTCCTTCATGATCAAAAAGCATCGCACGAGTTGATGTCGTGCCTTGGTCAATTGTTAAGATGTACTTATTTTTCATACTTTTTTCCTTTCAATCTTTTTATTTTTGTAGAACTTTTCAGCATAATTTTTATAGTTAATTAAAACTTTAAAATAAATGAAGACAAATTCTTTACAGACTTTAATTACAGATTTTCTTTTCTCTGGTTCATATTTAATAATTTTTGAAAAATAAAATTTCATTTCTTTTAAAACATCATTTTTTAAAGATAAAAGATTGTCTTGTTTATTTAGAAGTGCAATCCCAAAAACAAAATCCGTTACATCTTCTGCAGATTCGTAACTTACTTCTTTTATCCATAAATCAAAAGAAATTTTTAACACTTTGCTAGATCTAGAAAGTCCACTTTTGTTTCGCTTAAACGATTTATAATTTGTTTCTTTATCAAACTCCCAAGTTATCATATCGTGAGCAAAAACATTCCATTTCTTTGAATAAATTACTTCAAAATTATTACTCTTTTCAAATAACACACCAACTACATCATCGTTTGGAACGAATTTCATCAGTTTCTTTTTATATTTATCATAATCGTAAGTATCGTTTTTAAACGCAGGTCCATCAAAATTATAAACCCTTTTAATTCTTTTTTTGATTTCATCATCTGAATTTAAAAACGAATAATAAGCTAAATTCCCACCTTTAGAATGTCCTAAAACTATAAGCGTTTTATCATCAAGTAAAGAAACTTTTTTAACGTAATCAATTGACTTAACTTGACCTAAAACAGGATTGTTAAATGCCATATGGAAGTCTTCTTTCCACCCAGCAATTGAAATGTCAGTTCCTCTAAAAATAACAAAATTATAGTTCTCCGTTTTAAATACCATCGCGAAGAATTGAACTGCACTATTAAAATCACTTTCACTTTCAAACCATCCAATTTCTATATCTTGATATCTTTTAGTTTTAAATAATTGTGTCAAAAATTTTGCATAACTTTTAGGCAAAATATAATGAGAAGAAAGCTTTTCAATATACTCATTTTTGAAAAATATGCTTAATTTGCAGGTTTTTTCGTGCAAATTGCGTTTTTTCGTTATATCTAAGGCTTCAAAATTAGCGTAAGACAAAAGGGTAAAAACAAGCATGTCTGGTTCTAAAATTCTTTTATCATTAAGAATTTTATCACCATGTATTTCTAAAAATTTATCAATCGTTGCCACTTTTATTTTTTAATAATTTCTTTAGTAGCGATAATATTTACGCCTGTGCCTAAAATATTTTCAATAACTATTTGATGAAATTTTACCGGTGCAGCAAGTTCAATTTTATTAACTTCTTTCATTGCTAAAAATATCTTATCTTTAGGAATTGAACCATCACTTTTTACAGGGCAAACATCAATAACACCACCGTCAACTTTAACTGACGTTGTCAAAACTCTACGAGGATCTTTGAGCTCTTGCTTAACATATTCATGTCCTCTTTTACATGTGTAACCAGTAATTTCATCATCTTTAACATGAATATGGCAGCCTTTAGGGCAAACAATACAAATAAAATCTTTTTCCATATTAAAGTTCCTCAATTTCTAAACTTAAAGAATTCAAAGATTTATAATCAACATCTTTTACTGAAATCTTTTGCATTTCTGATGGAATTAAATCTACCTTCATAATTGATTTAATGACAGTTTCTCCATCCTTAAATATAATTTTTCCTTTTTTAATTGGTTTTCTAACTCTAAAAGAGAAAGTTACTTCGTTTAAATCATTTGTTGCATGAATTACGCTAGGGACAACATATCCAATTAAATTTTTAGGAGTTACATCATAAGTTTTAACTACTTCTTTCCTTCCATTAATTATAAGATCAGCAGCATTTTTACCTGCTTTTTCACTTTCTTCACTAACAAAATCAACTAAATCGTGGACATGAAGAACGTTTCCACAAGCAAAAATTCCATTCACTGAAGTTTCTAAATTTTGGTCAACTTTTGAACCTTTTGTCGCTTTATAAACTTCACAACCTGCATTCTTTAAAAGTGTATTAAAAGGATATAAGCCAACACTTAATAATAAAGTATCACATTCAATATATGTTTCTCTTCCTTTAATTGGTTGAAGTTTATCATCAACATCACAAATTTCAATTCCTGTTAATTTATCTTTTCCATAAATATTTGTAACTGTGTTTGAAAGTCTCAAAGGAATATTAAAATCATTTAAGCATTGAACAATATTTCTATTTAAGCCATTTGAATAAGGCATAAGTTCACTAACGCCAAGAACAGTTGCGCCTTCAAGTGTCATACGTCTTGCCATAATTAAACCAATGTCACCACTACCTAAAATATAAACTTTTTTGCCAACAAGTGAGCCATCAATATTTATATATTTTTGAGCAAGTCCAGCTGTATAAACGCCTTTTGGTCTATTACCTGGAATAGAAATTTGACCTCTTGTTCTTTCGTTACATCCACATGCAAAAATAATACATTTTGCTTCGATTGAATCAAATCCATTTGGATTCATAAAAGTGACAACACGATCTTTAGAAATTTCAAGAACTTGAGTATTGAGTTCACATTCAATTCCTGTTTCAGCTAATTTATCAATAAATTTTCTAGCATATTCAGGACCAGTTAATTCTTCTTTAAATTTATGTAAGCCAAAGCCATTATGAATACATTGATTTAAAATACCACCTAATTCAGAATTTCTTTCTAAAATAAGAATATCTTTTACTCCGTTTTCATATGCACTAATAGCTGCAGCAAGTCCAGCACTGCCTCCACCGATTACAACAAGATCTCTACTTTTCATTTTTCTTACCTTTTAATGAATCTAATAAAACATTAGTTCCAAGTTCGTTATATAAAATATCTTTTTTGTCTTTATTAAGTTCACGAGCAAGTATCGTTAAAACACTTTCTTCGCAGAAAGTTCCTTGGCATCTTCCAAATCCAGGTCTAATTCTTCTTTTTACACCTTTGATTGTAGTTGCTCCACAATTTCTATGAATGCAATCAACGATTTCACCTTCTGTAACTTTTTCACATCTACAAACCATTTTTCCATAGCTCGGATTCTTTTTAATGAGTTCGTTATATTCATCTCTACTCATTTTTGTATAACGTAAATGTTTTTTAATAGTTGGTTTAAATGATTCATTATCTTTAAAATTTAATTTATCTTTAATTAAATCACTAACATATTCTCCAATTGCAGGAGATGAAGCAAGACCAGGAGACATAATTCCAGCAACATTAAAGAAACCAGAATTATTTTTACTTTCTTCAATAATAAAATCGCCCATTGATGAATTTGCTCTTACCCCAGAAAATTGTCTAATGTTTTCAGCATAATCAATATTTGGAACAAGCTTTTTAGCAGTTTCTCTAATTAAATCTAGAGTCTTTTTATCAGTAGAAACATCTTCAATTTCACTATCATCATTACTTGGACCAATTATGTAATTTAAACTGGTTGTAGGACTAACAAGAACACCTTTTCCGACCTTTGTTGGACACATAAATAATGTATGTTTAATAAAGTTAGGATTGAAGTGATCAAGAACAAAATATTCACCTTTTCTAGGAATAATATGGAAAGATGGTTCTTCAACCAAAGAACAGATTTTATCACTATAAAGTCCAGCCGCATTAACGACAATTTTTGCTTCAAAAACATCGTTATTTTTAGTAAAAACCTTGTAAATATTGCCTATTTTTTCAATTCTTGTTACTTCTGAATTTAATGATAATTCCGCTCCATTATCCATTGCGTTTTCCATTAAATTAACAGCTAAATTGAATGGTGAAACAATTCCAGCATCTTCACATAATAAAGCACATTTCGTTTCTGGATTTGCGTTTGGTTCAATTTTAAGTAATTCATCATGACTTAAAATTTTTGCCTTAACATTATTTTCTTTTGCTCTTAATAAAAGTTCATTTAAAGTTTCAACGTCTTCATCAGAAAAAGCTAAAGTTAATGATCCAATTTTTGAAAATGGTACATCTAATTCTTCACATAAAGCTTCCATCATTTTGTTGCCTTTAACATTGAATTTAGCTTTAAGCGTACCTGGTTTTGGATCATATCCACTATGGACGATTGCACTATTTGCACTCGATGTTGCTTCACCAACATCATTGTTCTTTTCAAGAACCATTACGCTAGTTTGATATCGTGTTAGATATCTAGCAATTGAACATCCAATTACACCAGCGCCAATGATAATTACATCAAATTGTTTATTATTTTTAGTCACCTTTATTTTTTATACTCCTCTCGATTTATACTATCGTTAGCGTTGAATTTATCTCCATGATATCTCTTGTGAAGCTTATCTAAATTATATTGAGCTACTTCTTCAAGAGTGATTCCTAGTCCACTAGCAGTTTCAGCTAAATACCAAAGTACATCTCCAAGTTCATCTTTAAGATGTTCTTTATTGAGGTCATGACCTTGATATTTATATTTTTTAACTATGTCACAGCATTCGCCGCATTCACCAGCAAGACCAAGGACACCGTTAGTTATCATGTCCTTTTTTCCTTCTTCACTAATAAGATTATACGCTTGTTTTTGGTATTCATTAAATGAAAGTTTCTCTTTTTCCATAAATTATTTAATCCTTTCAAAATCTTCTGCTCCATGTTTACAAATTGGGCAAATAAAGTCTTTTGGTAATTCCTCACCTTCATAAACATAACCGCAAATTTTGCATACCCAACCAGTCTTTTTCTCTACTTTTTTAGGGGCTGGTTTAATATATTTAAAATAAAAATCATAAGTCAAAGATTCTTTGTTACTAATCATAACACTATCTTCGATTTCACAAATAAATCCATAATGTGAACCTAAATCAATAACTTCAACAACATTTAAAGAAATATATGAATTTATAAATTTTGTTAAGCGATTTACACCGTTTTTTGCAATTTCATAAGCATTAAAGCCATCAAATTTATTAACTGTTCTTCCGCTTTGGAAGCCAAATCTTTCAAAAATACTAAATGGCGTTTCAGTTGTTAAAATGTTTAAATTACATTTTTTAGTAGCTTTTAAAGTTTCAGCTGTATAGTTATTTTTATTTACAGAAAGCATAATTTTATCTGGACTACTAGCAACTTGATTCACTGAATTTATAATGCATGAATTTTGTTTTGTTCCATCACTAGTAGATAAAGCATAAAGTCCATATCCAATATTAAATAATGGATTATTATTTACTTTCTTTTCACTAAATGAAGCAAAAATTAAATCTGCTAATTCACTAATTTTATTAAAGTCATCTTTTTTAACACTACTCTTAAAAGTAACTTTATTTCCAATTTGAGCAAATCCCTTAAAGGAAGAAAGAATATCAATTACAAGTTTTCCACTTACTGGAGCCCAAGAGCCATTTTCAACAACAGCAAATTTTCTATTTTGAATGTTGTGATATTTTAAGTCTAATAAGAATTCTTCAGTTGGTGTAAAAATGCCCATATTATAAGTTGATGCGCAAATTATAAGATGTGAATATTTAAATGTTTCACTTACTAAATATGATTTATCTGTCTTACTTGAATCATAAATTTTAATGTTTTCAAGACCCTTTTCAGCAAGCATATCAGCAATCATGTTAGCAGCTTCAGCACTATGACCATAAACGCTTCCATAAACAATTAATGCACCTTCAACTTCAGGTGTATATGAACTCCATTTATTATATAAATCTAAAATATACCCTAAATCTTCTTTCCAAATTGGTCCGTGTAATGGTAATAAATTTTCAATTTCAATTGTTTGTGCTTTCTTTAATAAAGCTTGAACTTGAACACCATATTTACCAACAATGTTTGTGTAATATCTTCTTGCTTCATCCAAGAACTCTTTTTCAAATTTATCTCTATTAGTAAAAAGATCGCTATTTAATGCGCCAAAAGTTCCAAAAGCATCAGCACTAAAAAGTGATTTTGTATATGTATCATATGTGACCATAACTTCTGGCCAATGAACCATTGGAGCAAAGACAAATTTTAATGTATGTTTACCAAGAACTAATGAATCAAATTCTTTTACAAGTAATAAATTTTCAATTTCTAGACCTTCATTGAAGTTCTTAAACATTTGATATGATTTATCATTTAAGACAACTGTACAATCAGGATGCAATTCAAGAATTCTTCTAATAGAACCAGCGTGATCAGGTTCCATATGTTGAATAACAAAATAATCAAGTTTACGTGTTCCAAGTACACTATTTAATTTATCTAAAAAGACATCAACAATACTTTCATCAACGCCATCCATTAAACATGTTTTTTCATCTAAAATAACATATGAATTATAGCTAACTCCATTTGTTAATGGATAAGTGTTTTCAAATAGCGCTATCCTTCTATCACTATGACCAACATAGTAAGTATCTTTAACAATCATTCTATTAATTTGCATAATTTATTCCATATTTTTTTCAAACAAAAATATTTGAAAATCCTTTCTAATAAATTATAACAAAATGCACTATATTTAAATCACAAAATGCTTAAAAAACACTATTTCTTTAAAGTGTTTCTTAATTCTTTTACCTTTAATTTATCTTCATCATGCACTCGATAACTATCACAAATTTTTGAGATTGTTTTTAGTTTAATTTTATTATCAATTTCGCTATTCTTTATAAACAAGAAAGTATCATCTGGATACATAATAAAGCATTCTGCAAGAAGCCGCGCTTCACCCATTAAAACATAATAAAATTCACTATTTATAATGTTATTGAAAATAATTTTAAAGTTATCTTTAGCGATATAATCAAATAACTTGATGTATTTATATCTAATTAAAAATTCTTCATTTGTAGAAGCTAAAATATCCAGCATTTTAAGTTCTTCTTTTATTGGCTTTGTTTTGATTAATTTAGCTGTGCTATCAACGATTGCCCAACAATCAATAATATCTTTATTATCTAGAAGAAATTTAATTTGTTCTTCTATCGTTTTATTTTGTTTAAGACCATAAGTTATATAAATGAGATTCATTTCATAATACTTAAATTCATTAAAACTTTTTAAATTAATAGTCTTATATTTTTTAAAAATATTTTTAATGTCAGTACTATATGATCCAATCAGTTCAAACTTTGTTCTAATAATTTTTGAACTAAATTCAACTAGTTTACAATGACGCTTTTTGTTTAATTCACTTAATATAATTTCATAATCATTCATAAAATAATTGTAGCATATTGCTTTTAATGGATTTATTAAATTATTAAAATGGAAGTAGGAGGATAAAAAAATATGAAAGATATCAAATTTTATATTAACAAAGAAAATAAACAAATCGTAGATTTAATAATCGGAAGCGAATTACATTTAGATAATTTTACTGAACTCAAGGCAAATTCAGTTGACGCTGCATTAGAAAAACACGTACCAGACGTTAAAATTGATGGATCAAAAGTTGATGTAACTATCGGTTCAGTTATTCACCCTATGACTGAAGCGCATCACATTGCTTTCGTTGTTTTAGTAACAGATAAAGCAATTATGAGACATGATTTTAATTATGCAGATGAACCTAAATTTGTCTTCACTTTAGGTGAAGATGAAAAGCCATTAAAAGTATATGAATACTGTAATTTACATGGCTTATGGGTCAAAGAATTATAATTAAAATTCCAAAAATAATTGCTAAAATCATAAACGTTCATTAGTGATTTCCACTACTCATTTATATTGGATTTCATATAAAAAACCTGCAAAAATTCTAGATTTTTCTAAATGTAGGGGTTTTTGAAGTAAATTTGCTTAAAAAAATAGAAAGTTTTCGAACTTTCTATTTTATTTTTTACTAAAGATTTTTATACATTATGACTAATATAGTTTTACAAATATCACGACATTTATCAGTCACATATTCAAAGTATGAATAGACTCTTTCAGCAAGTCTTATCTCTTCATAATCAGCTTCTTTAACATAAAGTTGATGAACATAAAATTCATAAATTTTATCAACAGCTTCTTCTAAAATTAAGACTTTGTTGATTAATTGATCCATGACTTTTTTATCATGAATATGTTCAAAATTATCAATTACATCATAAACTGCGTAAACTGCTTCTTTGCTTTTTTCAATGAATAAATCAGATTTTTCAGGTAAGCTTTTGTAGTTTCTAATATAGAGTTTATAAGAGATTTCATCAATTGCATCACTTAAATCATCAATATTATTAAGCAAAACAAAAATGTCTTCTCTATCAATAGGAGTAATAAATTCTTTTGCTAATTGTTCTTCAACATCTTTTTTCTTTTTATCAGCTTGATGTTCAATTGCATGAACACTATTTTTTAATTCTAATAATTTAGAATTATCAAAATTCAAAAGTCCTTCGCTTAATACGTCAATTTCGTTTTTAGAATATTCAATCAAATCTTTAAATGATTGATAGAAATAATTCTTTTCTTTTTTCTTAAAAAACATATAAAACTCCTTACCTTGCTATAGCAATAAATATTAAAGTCAAAATATATCCAATAATTCCACATCCAGGGAAAGTAAATAGCCAAGTTAACACCATTTCTTTAGCTGTTGACCAATTTACTCTTTTAATTCCTTTACTTGCGCCAACGCCAAGTATTGAGAAAGTTTTAACTTGAGTAGTTGAGACAGGTACACCAAATAAAGTAGAAATTAAGATTCCGATTGCACTTGTAAAGTCAGTCGCAAATCCTTCATATGGTTCAAGTGAAACCATTCCCATACCAACTTTTTTGATAATTTTATAGCCACCAATAGAAGTTCCTAGTCCCATGACCATAGCTACAACAACAGCAAGCCACCATAGTGAAGCATCATTAGAGAGTGCAACATTTTCTATTCCGTTTGCTTTAGCTGCAAGTTGAATAGCTAGGAACAAAACACCTATAAATTTAAGTCCATCTTGTGCACCATGAACATAAGCCATTGCTGCACCACTACAAATTTCTGCGTATTTAAAAAATGGCCTTGTCCTATTTCTATTCATTTTTCTACAAATTAATTGAATAGTTTTAGTAACTAGCCATCCTACAAAAAATCCAAATACACAACTAAGAATTAAACCATAAATTGTAAATGCCCAGCTTGAATCTGGACCAAATTTTATAGTTGCATCTAATCCCATTGTCATTGCAGCAAGTCCTGCTCCTGTAATTCCAGCAATTAATGCATGTGATTCACTACTTGGAATACCAAACCACCAAGCAAGTACTCCCCAAACGATAACACCAACCATGCCTGCACAAAGTGCACTTAAAGCAAGATTGTAATTAGTACCAAAATCAACCATGTTAGAAATAGTTTCAGCAGTTTGCTTAGATATAAAAAACATAGTTAAAACACCTAAGAAATTGAATATTGCCGCCATTATAATAGCTGTTTTTGGCTTGATACATCTTGTTGAAATGCAAGTTGCAATTGCGTTAGGTGCATCTGTCCAACCGTTAATAAAAATTACACCAATCACTAGGATAGTTGCAACGCTAAGCATTGGATAGGAACCAAATAACGCAAATATTTGTTCTAAGCTCATACCTAAAAATTATAAATCAGTGCTTTTTAGAATGTAAAGTTTTTCCTTTATATTTGATAGCGTTTCATTATTGTAGGTAACAAAACAAAAGAGAACTCGTATAATTAAGC
>UQXJ01000037.1 GCA_900545015.1 uncultured Mollicutes bacterium
TAAGAGGATATCTTTTTACTTCCTTTTTGTAAGAGTGTTAAATTTTGACGTATACGTATCGGACTACTTTTCATATTAATGGTGGCCCAACCCAGGGTCGAACTGGGGACACAAGGATTTTCAGTCCTTTGCTCTACCTGCTGAGCTATCGGGCCATTAATTTTAATTTTGGCGGACCAGACGAGAATCGAACTCGCGATCTCCACTGTGACAGAGTGGCATGTTAACCGCTACACCACTGGTCCACCTCGTGTAATCTTTCGATTACTATATTTAACGCTTTCTCTCAAGCGCTCAAATATATTAACATAAAGGCGCTAATTGTGACAAGCACTATTTTTAAAAAAATTAACTTTTTTTCAACTTTATGTGTATTCATAAAAGATTATATTATTTAATAGTCTCAAATTGTTTTACTAGCCTTGATTAATAAAGAAAAAATTAATTCAATAAATTTTTGCTTTAACGTTTTAATGCAAAATTAATTCATTTTTTCTGATTAAACTGATAATATTTAATCAAGAAAGAAAATATTTATTGATTTCTGTTAAAAATATAATTTGTAAAGCTAAAATTATTCAAATTTGAGCAAAATCTATGAAAAGTAAAGCTGTTTCGAAAATTAAAATTGTAATCGTTGAATTTATCCTTAGTGTAACTTTAACAAACTGCATAACTATCCAAAAAAATGATAATTCATATTATATGGATTTGATGTTGCTTAATTCTAAAATTAAGCTTAATTATAAAAACATTAACTATGCTTATGCTAACGCTGATTTCCTATCTAGTTATGCTTATGGATTTAAGGGAGAAATGGCTTATCAATTTTTATCAGTTTTTGACGATATTTCTATTAATAATAGAATTATTTATAAAGATTTTTATGAAAATGAGTCTATTAAAAAGACTAATCGATACTTTATTAGAATTCAAGCAGAGTATAAGTCTTTAAGCGAAGAACAACTTTTTGAAAATAAAATTGTAAATTTTGTGATGTCGCTAAATTGCACAATGTATTTTGATAATTTTATCACAAGGGATGAGGGATATTTATTATGCATTGAATCCTATGCTGTGAATTATTTTAAATTGTGGGATCAGATTTTAGAGTTGTTGTGGGAAGAATTATGATGAGAATCAAAAGAACAATTTTTTACGCTTGTTTTATTGCTGATACATTTTTACCACTTTCGCTTTTTACGTTTCGACAAACGAAAGTTAATATTCAAAATGCTGAAGAAATTGTAGTTAAACAAAAAGCAAAAAATAATTTTAAAATTAAAAAAGCAACAAATTTAGGTGATGATGAATATATTAAAGAAATAGACGGAAGTCTATATGCAATAACACCAAAAGGTTCGTATGTTAGATTATATTCTAATCCTGAAATGGAATGGGACTCAATTGTTGATTGCAATAGGGAATATGATGATATGTTTCCGAATGCAAGAAGAATTGGAGATAGTTCCACTGTCTATAATTGTCATTTCTATGCTTGGCACATGGGAAAAAATAAAAAAGCTTATTGCATGGACATCCCAACTAGTTATTATACCGATGGGAGTTATATAGAGAGTACAGGTGAAATTGGCGACAGAGTTTGCTATTTTACTCAACGTGGGAAAAATTTGCATTCAGGGATTATTGTTGATAAATTGCCTGAACCAGTAAACGATATTTGTGGAAATTTAAGCCAAATGATAGTTGAATCGAAGTGGGGAAATTTTGGACTCTATAGGCATAGAGGTGATCAATGTCTTTATACAATTTCAGGACATGGAGAAGCCACATATGTGAAATATTTTAAATTGCATACTAGACATGAATATAGTTATAAGTGGGTAAATTATACTCAACATAGAACTTTCTGCCCTTGTGGTTATACATCTCAAGATGGACATGTTGTTCCTAATGGTGCTTTTTCGGGTGGGAAAAGATTTGCTACTTGTTTATTATGCAATGGGAAAGCAGAAAGGGGATTTTCACAACAATCAAGTATAAATAATGTGAATTATATTACAAAAAACAAATCATACAAGTTGCCTAATGGTGTAATTGTGCTTTCTGAAGAAGATATGATTCTTTTTAGTGAAGGTAAAATCGAATATTAAAAACTTGTAAGTTTGAGGGAAAATAAAATGCTTAATGTATGTATTAAAAGAAATATTTTAGTTAATATTATGGTACTGTTATCTCTAACAGGATGCACAATTGATGCTAAAAAGAGTGACGAGGATTTTTATATAGAAAATAGAATTAAAGAAATTACAAAATTAGATTTTGATTATAAACACCCTTCTAGCATATCTATAAATTTTGAAAATGAATATTATAGTTACTATTATTATAAGGAAAAAGAAAGTGCTGATATAATTTCACATTTTTATAGGATTCTACTTAAAAATTCAATTTCATTAGATGAATTTCGTAATAGTAAAATTTATAAAAATCAATTAATGAAACCAATTACGTTAAAGACCAATTATCATTCTTTTAATGCATGGGGAGAGAAAGTTTCAAAAGTAGTACGTTTTTATGTTTTATCAAATCATTCACTAGCACTTGATGCTTGTGATGATAATAAAGAAATTTATTATTCGGATGATTATTCTATAAACTATAATGATTTTAAAAATTATGTTCAAAGTATAGGAGAAAAAGTACATTTTTAATAGGTGAGAAATAATATGAAGAGAAGAATGAATTTTAAAAAGATTGTAATTATAAGTTTAGCTTTATTTTTTGCATCTTTATCAAGCTGTGTAACTATTAAAGAGGATAATTTATATTATATGGATTTAATAGCATCCGATCCTAAAATTTATTTCGATTATAAACATCCTATAAACGTTCATGTAGGCCTTGATAAGGTAAGCAGCCACCATATAATTCTTGAAGATGATATCGCGTATCAAATAATTTCGCGATTTGATGATATTCCATTTAATAATAAAATAGGTACTAAAGATTATGTTAATAATTCGTTTTACAAAAAAACAATGCGCTATCACATTTCAATACAAGCAACTTATTTAGCGTTAAATAACTATGATTTATATTATAAAAAGAGTGTGATTTTTTATGTAGCTCCTAATGGAACAATATTTTTTGATAATCTTTTAACAAGAGAAGAAAAATATTTTCTATGTTCTGATCCATATGCAATTGATTATTTTAAATTAAGAGATGACATCATAACTATCAGTGGAGATGATTATTTTTTAACTACGACAAATTCATAAGATTTTTTGTTTGTGCTATAGATTAAATTTGCAATAATACAAAAATATTTTTAACTAAAAAACTATAAAATTTTTATACCATATCTTTATATTAGTAAATTAGTTTTCTATTTTTATTTTTGATCTTACAGAATGAGAAAAATATGTCAATAAATAACCTATTGCATATTATTGTAGATATTGTATAATTTAAAACTTTAAATTTTTTGAACTTTTGTGTTAGAATAATTCCGAGGCTTTGGTATGTTTAAAAAAGATGAAATTGTAGTTAATAAAAAAGGTCAAGTGTGCAAAATCGTTGATATCGTTGATAATTTTGATGCTGGAATAGGTGAAAAATCATATTTTATTTTAGTTCCATGCTTTTCATCAAATAGTTCAATTAAATTTTATGTACCTTGCGATAGAGAAAATCTTCTTAGACATGCAATTAGCAAAGAAAAGATTGATAACTTAATTCAAAAAATACCAACACTTAAACCTATTTGGTTTACAAATCCAAAATTAAGAAGAACTAAATTTAAAGAGATGTATGATAATGGCGATCCTCTTGATATCTTTCAAATAATTATCTCATTTGAAGATAAGAAAAGAGAATTTGCTCATGAAGGTAAAACGCTATCATTCACTGATGAAAACTTCTTAAAAGAAGCAAAAAGAAACATTTATAATGAATTTGCAATTAGCTTAGATATCAGTTCTGATGATGTTGAAAGTTATATTCAAAATAAAATAGAGAATGCTTAATATTAAGCATTTTTTATATATTAAAGACAAAAATAATTTATAATAGACACATATGGAAAATATATTAGATTTAATTATTGTTGGAGCTGGCCCAGCTGGGGTTACAGCTGCAATTTACGCAAAAAGAAGTAACATAAATTTTAAGATTTTTGAAAAAGAAATGGTTGGCGGTAATGTTGTTAACGCATTTGAAATTGAAAACTATCCTGGTGTAGGTAAACTCATGGGTAGTGATTTAGCAATTAAATTTATTGGCGATTTAGATGCATTAGGTATTGATGTTAATTATGAAGCGATAACTAAAATTGAAAAAAATGATGATGTTTTTAAAGTTACAACAAGTGAAAATGAAACTTATTATACTAAAAAAGTTTTATTAGCTTTAGGAACAAAAGCTAGAAAACTTGGTGTTTCTAATGAAGATCTACTTTTAGGTAGAGGAATTTCATATTGTGCGACATGCGATGGGTCATTTTATAAAGGAAAAGATGTTTTAGTTGTAGGTGGTGGGAATAGTGCTTTAACTGAAGCTTTATATCTTTCTAAAATCGTTAATAAAATTTATTTAATTACCCGTCATGAATTAAAAGGTGATAAAAAAGAAATTCAAAAAATAAAAGAAACACCTAATATTGAAGTTGTCGAATTTAAAACAGTAAAAGAAGTTGAAGGAAATAATTTTGTAACTGGCGTAAAAATCATTGATACTAATACAAATGAAGAATCTTCATTAAAAGTTGATGGAATATTTGTTTATATCGGACAACTTCCTCCAACAAATCTTGTTTCTGATTTTGGTGTTTTAAATAAAAATGGCTTTATTGAAGTTGATGAACATTATGAAACAAAAGTAAAAGGATTATTTGCTGTTGGCGATTGTATTAATAAAGTAGTTAGACAAATCGTAACTGCAACAGGAGATGCAGCAACTGCAATTCACTTTATTGAGGAATAAAATGAAAAAAACTGCGAAAACATTAAATAGCATTATTTATGGATTAAGTTTCATGTTTTTAGTTTTGACTCTTTCTATAAGTGTGCCTGTTTTATGGCGTGGTTTTTATTCGATTCATGTTGATTTATTAGATATTCCTAGTTTATGTAATCATACAAGAGAGGAGATTCTATTTTCTTTTAATGAATTAATGGATTGCTTGGTACTCTATAAGGAGCCATTTAGCGAAGGCGTATTTTCTTTTAGCGAATCAGGAATGAATCATTTTTTAGATTGTAGAATCCTTTTCACTCTTGATTTAATTGTGTTAGTGATAAGTGGATTGATATTTATTCCTTATTTTATATTAATCAAGACACATAAAATTGAGGTATATAGACCTTTTGGGTTTTCAATGCTATTTTATTTTAGCTTTGTACCAATAGTCTTACTTGGAGCACTTGGAACTTACGCTTTAATTGATGTAGATGCTGCGTTTACATTATTTCATACAATATTATTTCCAGGAAAAGAAAATTGGATTTTTAACGAAAGAACTGATCCTATAATTTATGCAATGCCAGAACAATATTTTCTTGATTGCGGAATATTAATTTTTGGTGTTTTATTAATTATTTTATTAGGAACGATAATTTATCAAATAGTTAGGAGAATTAAATATAACGGTAGTATCAAATATTATCGTGTTAATTATAAAAACAAGCTTTAAAAGGAGTAGAAAATGCCATTTATTACATTAAAAACAAATAGAAATATCGACGAAGAAAACAAAAAATATTTAAAAACTCAATTTGGTAATTTAATTACTTTATTACCAGGAAAAAGTGAAGAGTGGCTTATGGTTTCTCTAGAAGGAAATTTAGACATGTATTTTAAAGGAACAAATGCTCCTTTATGCATGGTTGAAGTAAAAACTTATGGAGAAAATACAAAAAAATCTATGGAAGACTTCACAAGCAACATTACTGTTTTAGTTTCTAAAGTTTTAAATATTAAACCAGAAAGAATATATATTAGTTATTTTTCAACACCTGATTGGGGTTTTGATGGAAGTAATTTTTAGTTAAAAAAATTATTATTTTTTGGTATTATATTAGGGCGTATACGTAGTTCAGTGGTAGAACACCAGCTTCCCAAGCTGGCTATGCGGGTTCGATTCCCGTCGTATGCTCCAGACTAACTTTTAAAGGAAGTGGCTAAATACCACTTTTTTATTTGATGTTTTTACTATAAGTCTAATAATCGTGCTCCTCTTGAAGTGGTTTTTACATTAAAAAGAGAAATTTAAAGGATTAGCGAATGTAGAAAAAATCGGATTTATTTGCTTCTATTGCTATTGCATGCTAAGTTATTATTAAAGAGAAGGAAGGAAATAATTATGAAAAAACATGCTTTATTTATTTTAGTACCTTTAATTGCATTAACTTCATGTAATCAAATTCATGATAAATATAATAAAAATCTCCCTAATCGTTCATTCTCAATTTTTTATGAGTTTGATGTAAATTCAAAATTGGCAAAATTGAAATGTGATTTTGATTATGAAAGTGTCGAAATTATTGACAAAAATTTTAGGAAAATAGATAAAACAAAACTTATAGGTGGCGATAAATTAGTTGTTTATTATGATGATGAAAGTTTGAATAATGCTAATTATGCAGAGGTTAGTAAAATCTCGTTTATAGAAGTTACTAAAGTAAATGTGCCTGGTGAAATGACAAGAACAGAATTTCTCGCTGATGGTTGGGTTATTCACTCAAGAAATATTAAATACGTGATAAATGCTGATTTTAGTATAACACCATTAAAAGATATTAAATGGCATTCTACTCTTTATGGAGCTTATGATGAATTTGAAAAGGGAGACGAATATAATTTCTGCAATTTAGTATACGTTTTTTCGCTTGATCCTAGAAAATAATCTTGAATGAGAACTACTAAGTTGCTAAAAATATGCGATAAAAAAATTATTCTTTCTCTTTGTGAAGTCTATATCCAAGAACAAATGAAATCGTTAAACCAATAAGAGCAATGAAAGAAAGAGAAAAGAAAGCAATAAATAATTTTGAATTTAAAAATGGATAGCATAATTGCAAAATTGAGTTTATAAGTTGGTAGACAATAGGAGCGAAAAAAACAGCTTTTCTTCTTTTCTTTGGGCCTAATATAAAAGTTAACATTGTTATATTGCTTGTTAGGTATAATCCGTTTGCCATTCCTTTAAAAGAATGTAAGAAAATAATGCCAATTGCTAGTAGAAGTGTTGCATCATTTTCACCATGGAAAAAGAACGACAATATTCCTAATGTAAGTGTTTCAATTAAAATCATAGATAAAGCAAGACTCATTGAAGAAGAAACTTTTTTACCGATTCCAAAATGAGTATTTATAAAAATAATTATAAATTCTACAAAGGATGAAACGCCTAAATAAAAACCAAAGCTTAAAGGATTAAATGAATTTATTTGACTTACTCCTTCGTAACTTGTCCATAAATCTGATGTGAGTGAAGTGTTCGCCCACAATAAAGGAATCCATAAAGAAGCGCCCATTAAATAAAGAACATAATTCTTGTTTTTAAAAAAATCTTTATTTGAAACTTTTTCGTGATCATCATCGTGTATTAAATTACTAGGATAAGGATGAAAGAAAAAAGTAAAAATAAAAATTATAAGAAGCAAAGGTAATGAAATTAAAAATAAATAGAGATAACCTCTATATGTTAAAGAGAAAAGTTCTGCAATAAAACCAGCTAAAGGTGTAATGATAGCGGTAGTTAGAGGGCCGAATAAACAAACATGGCCGTATTTAGTTTTCTCTGCATAATTTATATCTGCAATACATGAAGTGTGAAAAGAGGAAAATGACCAGTGTATGCCTGTTAAAATTGATGTAAACGATACAAAAATTATATATAAAAGTGATGTTGGACTGTTTTTAACAAGTAATCCTAATGTTGAAAATATAATAATTGAGATAAAAGACAATATGAGTAAAACTCTCATTATCTTTAAATTTTTCTTTTGTTCGGCTATAAAATTTGAACAGATCATTAATGAAATTGCAGCAATAAAAGGAGGTAAAAATAAAGAAAAAGAAGAACTCATATTTGACCAACCCAAATCAACTGCGCATTGATTAAGAAAAATTGTTATAAAAGAAAGAACCATGCCATCAAAGATTGAAGTTAAAACATAAAATATTTGAGCTTTTGATGTTTCACTTTTTTCTTTTCTATTTAGGTAAACTGCTTTTTTCATACCTGAATATTTTATCGAATATTTAAGGCATTGAAAACTAATTCTTAAGTTAGTTGCAAACCTTATTTTCAACTATTTTTATATAAAATCAAAATAAAAATATACATTATTTAATTTATAAATTAAAATTAATTGAGGACGAAATATGTTTTTTACAGTTGAATTCAATGCTAAATATAAAGGAAAAATTAAAGATTTACTTAAGTATAAAATTAAGAATGCTTTTTTCTTTTTATTTTTAAGTTTTGCCTTAATTTTTGCTGGAGCTTATATAGCTTTTTATGACTATGGTAGAGTAATTACTTGGTTTGATTCATTACTTGGCTATATTTTTATGATAGGTGGTATTTTAACTTTTGTATCTGTTCCTTTTCTATTAGTTTTTCAAACATACAATAGAGGCTTAAAAGGTAAAATCCGTATAGATTTTGAAAAGAACGAAGATATATGGAAATACACGTTATATTCAGAAAAAAAACAAAGTTTTAAAGAAGAAGGCGTTGTTCAATTAGTTCAAAAAAATAAATTATTTTTCACTATTTCTAGTGATAAAGTCGAAGATTATTTAATTCCTTTAAAAGCAATTAATGAAGAAGAACAAAAGAATCTATTAAACTTAGTTGAAGAATTTAAAATTAAAAATAAACAAAATAGTACTAAAAACAAATAATAAATAACCACCTTTTGTTAATTAGAAACAGTTGTTTTTTAGATATTTTTTGATATTGATTCTTGGTATAATTTTATTACTCGATTTGTGAGGATTTAACATATGAACAAATTATATAAAGGAATTCTTATTACAGGAGTTGTTTTATTAACTCTTGGGGTAGGAGCGGGTTCTTATATTGCTTCAATGACTTGCTTTAGAAAATATGAACAAACTAATCATTCATTAAAAACATGGATGAAAAATATTAATGATGAAACAAAAATAAATGAAATTATTCTTCCAGGAAGTCATGATGCAGGAACAAATGGAATGAGTTGGCTAGGTGCGACTCAGCATTTAAGTGTAGAAGAACAACTCAATTTAGGAGTTAGGTATTTTGACTTGAGAGTAAATAAAGTAAATGATGAATATTTTATTTTCCATTCAATAATAAATGGTAATAAATTCGATCCTATTTTAGATTCGATTGTTAATTTTATTAAAGAAAATCAAAGTGAGACTTTGCTATTAGATTTTCAACATTTTAAAAACGGAAGTGACGAATATGTATATAGAGAAGTTTCGAATAAATTAAAAGATTATTTAATTATAAAAGATGAAAGAGAAGAATTGAACTTTGTCGATAACTTAAAACTTAAAGATGCTAGAGGAAAATGTATTGTGTTTTTTGGGGACGATTCAGAATATATAAAAGAAGGCCATATTTTTAGTCGTAATAACGATACATGCACTAAAACTGGACAAGCTTTAGATTCTTGCTATATAAGTTCGTATCATTCTTTAGAATCAAGTGCTTTTATTAATAAAGCTCTTGATAAATATGTGTATAAAATTAAAGAAAAAAGAGAGAAAGAGATGCATAAAGGAATCTTTGTTTTACAGTGCCAATTAACAGATTCTAAACTTGTTTTTGGGCCTTTTCATAGAGAAAGAAGTCATGAGCAAAATATGGATAATTATATTAAAAACCTTGCAAATCTAAACTATTTTTCGGAAATCAACGTAATTATGCGTGATTTTTTAGATGAAAATAAAGCGAATTCAATTATTAATTTAAATTACGAAAAAGGAATTATGAAATAAAAATGAATACGAAATATATTATTTTTGATATGGATGATACACTTCTTCCTAGCGATAGAGTTATTAAAAAATATACATTAGATGTACTTAAAAAAGTACAAGATTTAGGGCATAAAATTGTTATAAATACAGCTCGCAGTAAGAGTTTTAGTCAAGAATATTTTGATGAAATTAAACCAGATTACGCTATTTTAAATGGTGGTTCTTTAATCATAGATAAAAATGAAAAAGTGCTATTTAAGAAAGCTATAAGTGCTGAAGTAGTTAATGAATTAATCGTTGATTTAATAAAAATATCTAATAATTTTTCAATTTATACGGAAAACGAGTTATTTTCTAGCGACCCAAATTTCCACTCTCAAGGTGCTCAATTTTTTGATTTTAGTAAAGAGATATTAAATAAAGAATCTTTAAAAATTGTTGGAAACTTTAAAAATAAAGAACTAGCAGACAAAGTTGCAGCTAAATATGATTTAATCTACGTTCCTTATTTAGAAGGAAAATTTGGAAGAATGAATAGAAAAGATACTAGTAAAGAAAGCGGAAACAAAGAATTAATGAAATTGTTGGATGCATCTTTAGACGATGCAATTGTTTTTGGAGATGATGTTGGTGATTTAAAAATGATCCAAGAAGCTGGAGTTGGCGTTTTAATGAAAAACGCTAAAGATGAATTAAAAGAAAAAGTTAAAAATGTTAGCAAATACACCAATAATGAAGATGGTGTCGCTAGATTTTTAACTGAGTTCTTTAATATCAATATTTAATTTAGATTTTCAATTAAAATAATGCATTGAAGAATGCCATCGATAAACCATAGTAAGTAACAACAGCAACCATGTCATCGATAGTTGTAATTAATGGTCCAGAAGCAACTGCTGGGTCAATTTTACATTTCTTTAAAACGACAGGAATTGAAACACCAACAAAACTTGCCAATGTTAAAGCAACAACCATAGCGATAAAAACGCTTGAAGCGAGATAAATAGCATCAGTCATAAGAAAATTTTCACCAGTTATTGGTTGTTTTTTAATCCATAAGAATAAAAATACCACTAAAAATGAAATTGCACCGATAATTAAACCATTACTAAAGCCTAATCTAGCTTCTTTAAATATCATTTTTCCAGTCTTTTTGGCAGTAACTTCGCTACTATTTAAATATCTAATAGTAACAGCAAGCGATTGAGTACCAACATTTCCAGCCATATCTAATACAATAGATTGGAAAAATACCACCATTGGAATAATAGCAATAATAGCTTCAAATTGAGAGATGACCATTGATACACATAAGCCTAAAACTAAAAGTAAGCCTAACCATGGAAGTCTCTTTTTTAGTGATTTAAAGTATGGCTCATTAATATCTTCTTCTTCACTTAAACCAGCAAATTTAGCATAGTCTTCGCCCATTTCTTCATCGACAGCTTCAACGATGTCACTTGATGTGATAACACCGATTAAATGGTCTGAACTATCGAGAACAGGAACCATTTGTAAATCATAATCTTTTAAGTCGTTAATAACTTCACTGACTTTATCTGTATCTTTTAAAAATGGATAGTTTGTGTGAATAATTGTATTGATATCAGTGCCAGCACGAGCAATAATTAAATCTTTTAATTCAATTGATCCATAAAATGTATTGTCATCTTCAACAACATAAATGATGTTGACATTATCGTTTTCATTAGCATTGCTAACAACAATTCTCATTGCTTGTTTGATTGTTGAATTATGAGGAATGACGATATAATTTGTAGTCATTTTACTACCAATTTCATCATCTTCATAACTATTAATTAAAGAGATGTCTTCTTTGGTATCGCCTTCCATTTTGGAAACGATTTCTTTAGCATCACTTTCATCTAATTCTTCAAGAACGTCAACAGCATCGTCAGCATCCATTTCTTGTAAGATATCAGCAGCTTTTTCATCATCTAATTCTTCAATATAATCTTCAACATCATCTAAGTGAGAAAAAATATCAGAAGTAATTTTATTTCCTAAAGCTTCATATAATTTAATACGTTCATCTTTTGATAAGAAAACGATAGCATCAGCAATATCACTTTCATGATAATGATCTAAAGCTTCTCGTAATTTATCTTTTGATAAATTTGATCTAATCAAATCTAAAATTTCTTGTGTAATATTTGATATTTCTTTCATATGTAAGCCCTCCTAAAATAAAAAAACACCGATTAATCGGTGAATGTGAAAACGCGTAAAGATATATAATCAACGTGTGAACTTCAACTCCACGAAGCGATGAAACTGTGTTAAGACATGCCTTGAATTCGACATTTCCTATTAACCCTCGATTAGTGTCTCCACTAGGTTGCGGTAACAGCCCGTATCTTCTTGGTAATCTCGCCTACCGATTAACTAACTGAGTTATACACAATTTCGAACAAGTTTTCAATCTAAATCGAACTTTTTGATAGAAAAAGCACTTTATTTTAAGAATTTATAAAATTTAATTGATTAATGAAGAAAACTATACTTTAATTTCATTTATAAATTGATTTAGAGGATACAAATTATGGACTTAATTTATGAATGTAAAAATTGCAAAAAGACTAATATTATAAAAAGAAAAGAAGAATATGATTTAACTAAAAATATCGATTTAGTTAAGAAAATTTATGATGATTCTTTATTTGAAGATGAATGTCCTACCTGCAAAAATAAAGTAGTTGTTCCTGCTGAATCTTTATTTATTGATAATGATTATAAATTTATTTTAAAACTTAATCTTGATAATGAGATTAAAGTTTTGATGCCAAGTGAAGATACAATTGATTATAAATTAAGAATTGTAAATGATTTAAATGAATTAAAAGAAAAAATGAGAATTTTTTATTCATTTTTAGATGATAACGTTATTGAAGTTATTAAATTTTTAATTAAAGAATCGATTGATGAAAAATATGAATTAGATTTAATAACTTTTCATAAAATAACTAATGGCAGTTTGTCATTTGTTTTAATCTCTAAATCAAATGAGTATCTAGGGACAATTAATTATTCACTTATTGGTTATAACGAAATTAAAGATAAAATTAAATTCGATCCTTCGGTTCAATATGTTGATGAAAAAAACGCTAAAAAATATATTGAAGAAGTGAAAGATTTAATTAATAAAAATAACGCATAAAGAAAAAAGCAAGGCTAATTATGATACCTTACTTTTTTAAACTAGAAATAATTATTCTTAAAATCCTTTTTTGCAGTTGCGTGCTCTAAGTATCGATTTCATCGGTGTTTTT
>UQXJ01000038.1 GCA_900545015.1 uncultured Mollicutes bacterium
ATTCAAAATAAAAGCAAGACAACTCGTAATTTGCTACGTTTCTAAGTTAATATTTAATTATAACAATTTAACTTTAGTTTATTTCTTATGCTTAATTACGTTTTATTTCATAGCAATTAAGTTTTACACTTTCAGGTTTAAAACTAGACCAAGGAGTTTTTATTTCTTGATGTGTAAAAGAAAAACCGCATTTTTCAATTACTCTGTTGCTAGCAAAATTGTCTACAACTGCTTGAATAAGTATTTTATTAAATCCAATTTTAAATAAATATTCTATAAATGCTTTACAAGCTTCAGTTGTATATCCATTGTTCCAATATTTACGTGATAAGCAATATCCGATTTCAGGATTTCCATCTTTGTAGCGTGTAACATCAATTGATCCAATTAACTTTCCACTATCTTTTAAAGTAATTCCATATCTAATAGTTTCAGGATTACCATATTGTTTAATCCAAACATCAAGAATCATCTGAGTAACAACAATATTTTCATGCTTATTCCATGTCATAAATTTAGTTACTTCAGGGTCGTTACACCAACTTTCATACATTTCTTGTGCATCATCTTTTTTGAATTTTCTTAAAATTAATCTATTTGTTTCAATAACATCATTATCAATTAACAACAAGTCAACATTTAAAATCGTAAGAATTTTAATTAAAGTATCCAAACTTGGAATTGATTTATTACTTTCGATTTCTGAAATTGTTAACTCCGATAAACCACTTTTAATTGCTAACTCAGTTAATGTAATTTTAAGTTCATTTCTTCGCCTTATAATTAAATTTATTAATTTTTGGGCAGACATTTCATTTATAATTTCCATTTTATTTATCCTTAATTATCATTGCTTCATTTTTAAAAGAACAATTTATTTTATATGCAATGATTTTACCATGCACTTATAGATTATTCATTTCAAGTTAAAATTATATTGGCTCCAAATCAAGAAATATACCATAAAAAAAGGTACTCAAGTACCTCACTAACAATAAAATTGGCGAGAGTTAAAGGAATCGAACCTTTTTATTCTGTTTCGGAGACAGAAAGTTTACCATTAACTTAAACTCTCAATTAAAACTGGATTTATTTTAAAATCCAGTTTTTAATTTCTTCTTTACAATTTAATACATCTGAAGAAAGTATAGAAATGCCATCTTTAACATTGCTCTTTTTAAGCATTGCTTCAAGTTCTTTTTGAGCAAATCCTAAACCACTTCCCTCACTTGTGCAAAATGGTTTAATAGTTTTGCCTTTTAAATCATAACTTTCAATAAATGTCGAAATAATTCTAGGGAATGATCCAAACCAATTTGGAAATCCTAGGTATATTGTATCATATTGATCCATATCCTCGACTACATTGAAAATTGCAGGTCTCTCCTCGTTATCATTTTCTCTTTTTGCTTCTTTTGTTAATTCATAATAATCATTGGAGTAAGGTGCTGCAGGTTCAATCTTAAACATATCAGCATCAGTTAATTCATGAATAATATTAGCAACGATTTCTGTATTGCCAATCTTTAATGTTTTAACTTTACCATCGAAATAATTTTCACCATCTTTAGAAAAATAAGCTATAAGTTTTTTCATATTTTCCCCTTAATAGTTAAATTATATATGTTTTTGCATACTAAAATAAATAATTTTACTCATTTTTTAAGCATTTGACTGGATCCTTTTTACTTGCAGCATAGCTTGGAATAATCGAAGACACAATTGCAAGAACTGAGCCAACAATTATAAGAATAAAAATATATTTCCAAGAAAAAGAACATAATTCAGTCATTTTATAACTTGGGTAAGTGTTGTTAACTAAATAGTTTATTGGGAAAGTTAATATATATGTAAATATCGAAGAGAACACTCCACTTAAGAAACCAATTATTCCACTCTCAATAACAAATAATCTTAATACATCACTCTTTTTAGAGCCGATTGCTCTAATAATTCCAATATCTTTTGTTCTTTCAAGAACGCTATTGTAAGTAAATAAAACATTCATCGCACAGGCAACAATCAATAATAAAATTATAAATAATCCTAAAACTAAAGTTACAAGTCCAACCATTTGTTCAACATTTCTAATCAATGAACTTGAAACTTCTAAGTATTCAATCTTATCGCCTTCACTAGTTCTTGAATCATTATATTCATCAAGTTTTTTAAGCATTAAAGCACGATTTTCGATTGAAGTTGCAAATATTGAAACATTTGTAATATTCGTATAGCTATTTAAAAAAGCACCAATAGCTATGAAGTTTTTATATGCTTTTACTTGTTCACCTTTTTTATTACTATTGAATTGCCTTAAAACAGTTTTAAGAAATTCAGCCATTTCGTTTTCATCTTTACTGCATCCTATTTTTTTAATTTCAGGGTCAATAAGTTCAGCTCCATATTTTTCAGCATATATGAACATATTAGAAAATGTAGTTTTTCTTAAATTTGTAATATTAGAACCACTTACACCATGATAGCTCTTTTCTAAATAATAGAATGAAAAATATTTATCAGCAATTTCGTTGAATGTTTTTGAATTAATTTCAACTTTCTTATCTTGGTAGTCTTTTAAATATGTTGTGAATTCACTAATGAACCTATTTCTTTTATTGTCTGTGATTTCACCATATTCTCCAATTACGTTTTTATAAATATCATTAGAAATATTACTGTTTTCTTTTAATTCGACAAGTTCATCTTGAAGTTCAGGTAAAAAACATAATGAAGGAGCAATTAATGATAATGTCGAGTCCTTTTTAGGTCTAATAATTCCAGAAATTTTAAGTTCAATTCCTTTTTTAGAATTATATAAATCACTCATGTTATTTTCCTTATATATAGCTAATTCTTTTTCACTAGTAAATAATCCCGAAAAGAAATCTTTTACTTCTTCTTTATCATTTGTTTTTTCATAAACTTCATCATTTGAAAAAATCTTATATTTTTTATTCAATACATCATTAAATGATATTGGCTCAACTTTAGTTTCTAAATTTTTATTCATTATGCTCTTTTGATCATCTTTTGAATTATAAAACCCTAAAGCCCTTAAAGTCGTAAAATTAATAGCGTTATATTCATTTACAACAAGAACTAATTCGGTTTTATCACTTGGCATTTTTCCAGCTATTAAATCATATGACCTATTTATATCGCCATAAAGTAAATGAAAAATGTTAGTCGGAATACCATAAGTTGTCGCTGAATAGCTACCACCAGCACTTAAACTTGTATTAACTTTAGCAATGTAACTATTGCTCTTTTTATCAATTGAAGCAGGAAATTCAGTGGATAAGTTATAGTTAAATGAATTTCCATAATTAACGATATAATCACTTGCATATCCTTTTTCGACAAAATCATCTAATAAATTAAAATACTCAGTCGTGTAATTGTTATACGTGTAATTATATGTATTAGTTGCCTTTACATAAGGATAAATTTCATTTGTATCTGGAAATTCTGTAGTTTGGTTTATATCCTTCCAATCCTCTTTCTCTGTAACAACTGTATAAGCAGGAACATTAATAGGCAAATTAGAAGCGGCTTCATAGCTTATCTTGTCTTGATACTTGTTAAAACCATTTGTAATACTAAGCATAAAGCCTAAAGCAACTAATCCAAAGCAATTAGCAATAGCTGTTAAGGCAGTTTTTAATTTTTTTGAACCTAAATTTTTAAACGAGAGGCTCCACAATATTTTCTCTGAGGCAATTTTGTTATATTTATCTATTTTTTCAATTTTAGTAGATAATTGGTAGTTTTCTAGTACTTTATTAGTATCTTTTTTGATAGTTCCATCAGATAATTCGACTATTCTATTTGAATATTCATTAGCTAAAGACATATTATGTGTGACCATAATTACAAGCCTATCTTTACTAATATCTTTTAGTATTTTCATTACCTCAATACTATTTTTAGAATCTAGTGCTCCTGTTGGTTCATCAGCGAGAATAATCTCAGGTTCATTAATTAAAGCTCTAGCAATTGCAATTCTTTGCATTTGCCCACCGCTTAATTCATTGCTTTTCTTGTTTTTTAGATCTAATAAATTTACTTCCTTTAAAGCAGTTTCTACTTTCCCATTTATTTCTTCTTTTGATAATCTAGTTGTTAAAACAAGAGGTAAAGCAACGTTATCAAAAACATTTAAAGTAGGAATTAAATGATAGGATTGAAAAATAAAACCTATCTTTTTATTTCTTAATTCATCTTTTTCTGACTCACTTAAAGTTGAATAGCGCAGATTATTTAGATATATTTCTCCACTATCAGGCGTATCTAGCAATCCTAAAATATTTAAAAGAGTTGTTTTTCCACAGCCAGAAGGCCCAAGGATGCTTACAAACCCATTATCATTAAATTCAATATTAATATTGTTTAACGCTTCAGTTACTTCACTTCTGCTTTTATATTTCTTGCATAAGTTCTCAATCTTTAACATGCTTAAATTATACTTTTTATTACAAAAAATAAAAGATAATAAACATATTTTCTAAAAATGTTGATTATCTCAACATTTTAACTATTTATTATCGTCTTTTTTTGAAGTATCTATTTCTAATTTTGCTTTATTTTCTTTTCTTTGAATAGTTTTATTAACGTATTTAATATCTTTTTTCTTATTTACATCGAGTGAATACTTTCTAATTACTCTTCTGCGTTCTTTCATTGTAATTGTAAAAGGATCAAATCCATCACCATTAATCGCTTTTGCTTGTAAGAAGGTAACAAATGCGCTTTTGTCAACGCTTCCAATGACAGTTCTAAATTCAGCTACTTCTTTTTTGTATAAAACGACACGAATAAGTTTCTTTTGTTCTTTGCTAAAACCACCTGTAATGTTAACTACTGTTGAACCATGGCCTAATTGTTTATGTATAAATTGCAAAATTTCTTCTGGCTTATTAGTAATAACTTCCGCAATAATATATGAACTTCCGTGGATATAAATATATTGAATAGCTAATGCTGCTGTAAACGCTGATATAACACCGCACAAACCTGATTCCCAATCTCTAAATATAAAAATGCCTATGACAATTAGCGAAGAATCAATTATAAAGCCTGAAACATCTTCTTTTACATCAGTATATTTAGCAATAATAGCTGAAATTACATCTAATCCACCAGTTGACCCGTCTCCTAAAAAAGCAAGCGCTACACCCATTCCTGCAAGTGCTCCGCCAAATATGCCAGCAACCATCAATACACCAATATGAAATCTTCCATCTGGAGTCATATTATTTGCGTAAATATTTGAGATACCAAGCCATTCAATAGCGTTTGTTCTTAATAGCAATGTATAAAATAATGGAAAAACTAATGTTCCTAATAATGTATGAAAAGAAACCTTTTTTCCAAGTACTAATAAGCTAACAACCCATAAGATAACGTTTACAGAACTAATTACAATATCAGTTACATTAAAACCAACTAATGGTTTTATATAGTGATTTATTAAAATGCCAATTGAATCAACACCACCATTGATTAAATTACAAGGCACTGTAAAGAAAGCATCAGCCATAGCTAGGCATAATGATCCTAAAATAACAAAAAATATATTTTTAGCTTCCGCGATTACTTTTTCTTTATTCATTTTCATACGAATACCTCGTAAGTATTATATATTTTTTCCATTAATAAATCAAATAACTACCAATTAACTACTAATAATGTACTAATTAATTACTATAATAGTACTTTTATTTATTTTTGAACCAGATATCGATTCTTGTATAAATAAATAGCATTTTGTTATCTCCTCTCTTGCCAATATCTACTAAGACAAAATAAAATATACATATATGCGAAACTTTATTAATTATGTGTACGAAGAAACTTTAACTTTTGAACAAAAGCCTTTAAACGAAATTGATAGTCTTGTTTTATCTTGGCTTTCAAATTTACATTATCCTTCAAATTTAAAATTTGTAGAATCAAAAAAGAGAATTCCCATAAAAGATTTATTAGATGATAAGGAACTTGAACAATTAGCTCATTCCTGTTTCGATCCTCAGTCTACAGTAAAGCTCCTTAAAGGAATAAAAAATAGTCCTAGATTTCAAGATTTAATGTTTTCAAATCACGTACATATTTATGATCAAAATTTACAAGAGCAATTTTCTGCAACTACTTTCCATTACAAAGATTTATTCTCCTATGTTTCATTTAGAGGAACAGATAACACAATAATCGGTTGGAAAGAAGATCTAAACATGGGTTTTGAATGCCCAGTTCCTGCTCAAATTGGAGCTGTAAAATATTTAACTGAAATTTTTCCTACATTAAATAAAGATATATATCTTGGTGGTCACTCTAAAGGTGGCAATCTGGCTGTATTTGCTGGAGTTATGGCAAATTTAGATATTGATCAACACATAATCGCAATGTATTCACACGATGGACCAGGTTTTTTAGACTCCTTCTTCAATTCAGCTAACTTTATTACAAGAAAAAATAAAATATTTAAAACTGTTCCTGAATTTTCTATCGTAGGTTTAATCATGGAAAAACATGAGGATTACAAAATAGTTAAAAGCAATGGAATTAGTATTTTTCAGCATAATCCTTTTTCATGGTTTATTAGAAAAGATACTTTTTATGAAGTTCCTAAATTAGATAAGCAAGCTCAAAATTTCGATTCTCACCTAAATGATGCAATTTCTAACTTCCCTAAAGAGTTACGTAAAGAAGCTATTGATGATATTTATTCGATATTTTCAAATGCTAATATTACTCTTACAAACGAAATTCCTAAGAATTTTCCAAAAATCATAGCTAGTTATAAAAATTTAAGCCCTGATAGAAAAGAACTTATTCAGCAACTATTCGATGATATTTTTGCTAAAAAACGTAATATCAAAAGAATTCCTAGGTTAAAAACTCCACTATTAGTTAAAAAAGGTTAAGTTATTTCTTAACTTTTTTTCTTATATAGTACATTATCAAATTCTTAATTCAATATTTTTTTACTAAATTAATTTATTATGTTATATTTTTCAAAGAAATGGAGATTTAAAAAAAATGAAAATCAACAATGTTGTCGTCGCAGGAGGCGGCGTATTAGGCAGTCAAATAGCGTTCCAAGCTGCATATTGTGGTTTTAACGTAACAATATGGCTTAGAAGCGAAGGAAGTATTGGTCGTTGCCAACCAAAACTTGATCATTTAAAAGAAGCATATATTGCTGATATTAAAAAAATGGCAACTCCCGAAGGTCAAACTCCTTCTACTTGGTGTAGAGGACTTGCAGATTTTGATACATTTAATCCTGAAGAATGTATCAAAAAAGTTGAAGATGCATATAAAAACATCAAATTAGAATTAGACGTTAAAAAAGCATTTGGCAATGCAGACTTAGTTATTGAATCAATGGCTGAAAATGTAGATGAAAAAATTGCTTTCTATAAAAAGATAGCAAACGTTTTACCAGATCAAACAATAGTCGTTACAAACTCATCAACTTTATTGCCATCTAAATTTGCTAAATTTACTGGTAGACCTGAAAAATTCTTATCACTTCACTTTGCAAATACAATTTGGAAAAATAATATGACCGAAGTTATGGCTCAAAGCAAAACTGATATGAAGTATTTCGATATAGTTAGCGAATTCGCTAAAGAAATTAGAATGATTCCACTTCCAGTTTTAAAAGAAAAATCAGGCTATTTATTAAATTCAATGCTTGTACCACTACTTTTCTCAGGTATGGATTTATATGTAAACGGAATCAGTGATCCTGAAAGCATTGATAAAGCTTGGACACTTGGAACAGGCGCTCCAAAAGGGCCATTTAAAATTCTTGATACAGTAGGATTAAAAACTGCATATAATATCGTTTCAATGTATGTAAAGATTCCTTCATTCCTTGCTCCTTACAATTTCAAAGGAATGGAAAAAATGCTTAAAGCTAAAATTGAAAAAGGCGAATTAGGCATGTCTGCAGGCAAAGGTTTCTATACTTACGATAAATAATTAACACATCATTTTTGCTTCTGCTCATTTAAAAATAAGTAATTTACTTCATTTATTATTTAATATAAATTGTAATTATACATGAGGAGAATCGTATGACTGTACCTACAGAAATTTACATAGACGAAGATATAAAAGAAAAAGCATCCAGATTATTTCAAGAATTAGGTCTTGATTTATCTACTGCAATAAACATCTTTCTTCGTGAATGTATATCAAAAAGTGATTTGCCTTTCTTTGTAGAACTCCCACAATATAGAAAAGAAACTATTGAAGCTATGGAAGAATCAAAAAGAATTTCAAAGGATTCCTCAATAAAAAGCTTCAAATCAATTAAAGAGCTTAACGAAGAACTTGATAAATAAAACGTACTAGTGCGAAATTACTTCACACTTGTACGTTTTTTATTTTTAAAATTTAAGATGGGTTAATTATCAGATCTTGAGAAACCATTTTTCATATGGCAACTTGAATCATATAAAACATTATTTAATGCTTTATCGGTTAATTTCTTAATATTTGATGCAATTTCATCGTTTGCTTTTTCTAAAGTTTTTTCACTATTATCTTTTATATATAAGTCATCAAATTTATTTATTAATTCATGAGATAAAGCTTGTGCTGCTTCTTGGTATCTTTCAACATGAACAATTGATGTTTGATAATGTGGGTCACTTAAAGCGCCGATTAAGCGACTTGCCCAATAGAAATTATTTGTTGAAACATTTAAAGTTGTATTTCTTAAATATGAAGGTATTTTATTAACATTAATATATAAAGGAATCATCGTATTATACATATTTGAGCCAAAGCAAACCCATTCGAGCGAAGCATTAGCGCCTTTGATATATGGTCTAATTTGAGCAATTGACATAAAACTTGTTCTACTTATACCAATTGGTCGATATAAAGGTTTAAAATCTTTAGGATTATTTTTAGCATATGGATCATATTTTGTTCCTTGATAATGAGAAGATAATAAATATTTTACATCTTCTACTGTTATTTTCTTTTCAGGAACGTTGCTCCAAGGAATATCATCTGATTCAGGATTATAATCTGCATCTTCTCCATCCCATTTAAATGTTTTTGGATTTAAATATCTCTCCATAAACCATGCTCTAGGCGTGTTATATGTATGATCACTATCATCATGACTTCCAAAAATAACGCGAGGATTCATGTTTTGGTCTAAATTTAAGTCTAAATGATTATTTAAAATAAATTCTTTTAAATCTTTAGAACACATATTTTCTTTTTGTTCGCCAAAAGCATCATTAAAATCGAATCTATCAAGACCAAATTGATTTGGCATAACAACATATTCTTCATCTTTTACTCTTCTAGCAATCCAGTGGTGTCCACCAATTGTTTCAAGCCACCAAATGTTTTCTTTATCGCTAAAAGCAATTCCGTTGCTTTCATAAGTTCCATATTTTTCAAGAAGTTCACCTAATCTAATGACGCCTTCTTTTGCTGAATTAATATATGGTAAAACAATATAAACAAAATCTTCTTCACCAATTCCACCAGCTTTTTTAATTCTACCTAATGAATCTTTTTTAGGTAAAACTAATGGGTCAGCGCCTAAAACACGTGCATTACTTGTGATTGTTTCAGTAGCGCTCATTGCTACATCTTTTTCATTAATTCCACTTGCTGCCCAAACACCTTCACTATTATCAACATTAGGCATCATTGTGCATCTTAAAGATGCTTCAGGTAATTCAATTGTTGCTTTTGAAATCTTTGTTTTATAGATTTTTGGCATTTTATTTCTTTTAACGACTACCATTTTCTTTGCAGTAAAAACTCCAGATGGTGAATCATCATTTCTAGCTATCATAGTTGAACCATCATAGCTTGCTTTATTTCCGACTAAAATTGTTGTACAACTCATATTTTATTCCTTTCAAAATCTACAATATTTTAATACTTCATCTTTTTTATATCATTAAATATGATAAAAAGTCACAAGGACCAACCCTTGTGACTTATAGTGTTTTTAAATAATTTATTAGTTATATTTCTTTTCTTGATTTAAAACTAAATCATCATTATCAAAATAATTAATTTTCATTGCTTCTTTTACTTCTTTTAAAGTTTGTGCAGCAATATTTCTAGCGTATTCTGAACCTTCTTTTAATACTGCAAATACTTCAGGAATATGTTTTTCAAGTTCTACTCTTCTTTGTCTGATTGGTTCAAGAACATCATTTAAGACATTTGTTAAAAATCTCTTTACTTTAACATCTCCTAATCCACCTCTACGATAGTGATCTTTTAATGCATCTAAGTTTGGATATTCTGGTAAGAATTTTTTAAAGTGTTCATCAGTTGCAAAAGCATCAAGATAAGTAAAAACAGTATTTCCTTCAACAACGCCTGGATCAGTAATTCTAAGGTGATTTGGATCAGTGAACATTGTTCTAACTTTCTTTTCAACTTCTTCTCTTGAATCTGATAAATAAATACAATTTCCAAGTGATTTAGACATCTTAGCTTTTCCATCTGTTCCAGGAAGTCTTAAGCAAGAATGATTTTCAGGAAGTAAAATTTTAGGTTCAATTAAAGTTTCACCATAAATAGTGTTAAATTTTCTAACAATTTCTCTAGCTTGTTCAATCATTGGTGCTTGGTCTTCCCCAGCTGGTACAGTTGTAGCTTTAAAAGCTGTAATATCAGCAGTTTGGCTGATTGGATATGTTAAAAATCCGACAGGAATTGATTCGCCAAATCCACGGAATTTTATTTCGCTTTTAATTGTTGGATTTCTTTCAAGTGTTGATAACGTAACTAAATTAGCATAATAAAATGTTAATTCAGTTAATTCAGGTACTTGAGATTGAATAAAAATATGACATTTTTTTGGATCAAGTCCACAAGACATATAATCTAAAGCAACTTCTAAAATATTATCTCTAACTTTTCCAGGATTATCATAATTATCGGTTAATGCTTGAGCATCAGCAATCATAATTAATATATCATCATATTCATTAGAATTTTGAAGTTCTACTCTTCTTCTTAATGAACCAACATAATGTCCAATATGCAATTTTCCAGTTGGTCTATCTCCAGTTAATATTACTTTTCTATCCATAAATTTCTCCAGTGCTTACTATTTTATATCCTTTAAAAATATATTTCATTATTTAAAGGCTTTCTTTATGATGATTAACATCAAAATTTACTTTAAATTTGTAGTTAAAGGTTTATTTTAGATAATTTTTAATAAAATCAATCGATTCAAGGTTAGCTTCAATAGATACTTTTGAATTCGCTATAACCGAAGCATAAGCATGTTCTGAATCTTTTATTGAATTAGAATAAAATTCACCAAAAATATTATTGTTTTTAATTAACGCTTTCTTAAATTTCTTATTATATTTCTTTAAATAATCGCCTTTACCACTAATTAAAAATACAGGAGGTAGCGAATCTAATATTTCTTTATTATCTGGTTTCATATATTTATAAAAAGGATGTTTTACAAAATTCTTACCATAGATATTTGTTTTTAAACATATTCCAATCTGATCAAAATTTAATGTATAAAACATTCCAGAAGTTAAAATTAGTGAATTAAAATGAGGAATATCTTCTTTAATATTACAAGCCACTTTCATTTCTTCATTATTAGCTATTGCTCCGACATATAAAGATAAATAAGCACCAGCGCTATCTCCAGAAAGAAAGACATTTTTTAAATCTGCTTTGTATTCTTTTGCTTCTTCCATTCCTTTATTTATTCCGATAATTAAATCTTTAAAAATTTCAAACACATCAACATCAGGGATAAGTGGGTAATCGATAGTAATAACAAAGAATCCTTGCTTTGCCATAAAAACACAATAATCTTTATTTATTTCTTTGCTTCCGAGTAAAAACCCACCACCATGGATATTAAATAAAACAGGTTGATTATTAAATTTTGGATCAAAATACAAATCCAATTTATTTAATTTGCCTCCTTTGTATTCAATATCTTTTACTATTTTTATATCACTATCATCAAAATGTTTTACATTCTTTAAAAAGTCCAATATTTTTTGTTGACTATTTTTTACCAATAATTTCAATAGCTTTTTATTCATAAGTCACCTCGGAATATCTTTATTATATACAAGCACAAATAATATTTAATTATTTTTGACAATTTTATATTTCATTAATAAAACTATATTCAAATTTTCAAAATTTCGTTCTATACAACATACAATTAAAATCTTATTTAAAAGTAGCATATATTAGTATATTTCTAGTTTTAGTTTAAAAACGTTTGTGATTTTTCCAAATAAAAAACCTATAACACGAAGTTATAGGAATTTAAATTTTAATGTTTTTACTTATTAAAGTGTTGAACCGTAATCACAAACAAGGATTTGTCCAGTTACTGGTTTTGAATCATCACTTGCTAAGAATAAACAAACTTTTGCAACATCGATTGGCATGCATGGTTGAACACGCAAATCAGCATGCTTTGCCATTTGTCCAAACATATCTTGATCGAGTGATGCTGGATTCATATTCATTGTCATAGGTGTAACAATTGTTGATGGGCAAACTGAATTGCATCTAATTCCTTTTCCAGCAAATCTTAATGCTGTATGTTTTGTTAATGCAATAACTGCACCTTTGCTTGAAACATAAGCTGCACCACCACAGCCAAATTCACCAGCAACGCTATCAAGATTAATAATAGAACCATTTCCTTTTTCCATCATAATCTTTGAAGCTTCTCTTGAACAAAGAATTGTACCTTTAGCGTTAATATCAATAACTCTATCTAAGTCTGATTTTAAACATTTATCAACAGGTTTAAGTCCCTCTTCTAAAACACCAGCATTATTCATAAGTACATCGACAGTGCCAAATGCTTTTACTGTTTCTTTAAATAAGTTGATAACATCTTCTTCATTACTAACGTCACATTTTACAGCCAATACTTCGCCACCTTGACTTTTAATTTTGTTAGCAACTTCTTCTAACTTTTCTGCTCTTCTAGCTGCAATTACAACTTTCGCACCTTCGCTTGCAAATAATTCAGCTGTGCATGCTCCAACTCCAGAGTTTGCACCAGTGATTACACAAACTTTATTTTCTAATCTTTTCATTTATTTCCTCCAATCTATGATTAGTAAACTAACTATCTATTATTATAATTTTTATTTTTAAATCCTTTTTTGCAGTTGCGTGCTCTAAGTATCGATTTCATCGATGTTTTTTCC
>UQXJ01000039.1 GCA_900545015.1 uncultured Mollicutes bacterium
ATATATATATATATATATATATATATATATATAAGGAATTTATATGTATTTCGAAGCTGATAAATTAAAAATTGGTTTCTTTAAAAGGAAAGGCAAACATATACTTATTAATGATTTTACGTATCGTTTTGATAGTAATGGATTATATGTAATTTCTGGAATAAGTGGAATAGGAAAATCCTTTCTTTTAGGTACGCTTTATGGTTCTTATAAACCAATAAATGGTGAAATAAAATTTAACGGCGAAAACATTAAAAAGCGTGAAGTGTATGAAAAATACATTAAAAATATTTTCTTTTTAACAACTCAAGGATTATTAATTAATGAATTAAAAATTAAAGATAATATTTCACTTTTTGGTGTTGATCCTAAAAAATTAGATTTAGATGGCTTTAATAATGTTGATAATTCAATTTTTGAAAAATATCCTAATGAAATTTCAAAAGGACAAAGCAAAATTATTGAACTTTTAATAGCTTTAAATTCAGAAAGAAAAATTTTATTTTTAGATGAACCACTTGCTGGAATTGATGTAGATAATTTTGATAAGTGTTTAAATTTAATTGAAAACGCAAAAAAAGACAAAATTATTATTTTAGTTACTCATGAAATGATTAAAACAAGCAAGGTTTCTGATGTAATTTTTGAAATCGAAAATCAAAATATTAATGTCATTAAAAAGAATGAAATAGATGAAAAAAATGTTCATGAAGCGCCTATGATGATGAGAGAAAAAGGTGTTTATAAATATATTTTTAAAACTCTTTTAAGTAAGATTCGTTTTATCTTAAATGATTTTTTAATTTTATTAGTTGCTAGTTTAACACTTTCTTTTTTAGGACTCTTACTCAATTTTAAATTAGTTTATAACTTCGTTGATGAAGAAGTTTTATCAACTTTGGATGCGTTTATAGTGATTTTTCTTATGCTATTTTTGGTATTTTTGTTAGTCGATGCAATTTTATTTTTTACATTTGCAAGATATAGATATTTAAAAGAATACAGATTAAATTATGTATTTAAACAGGTGAATTTAAATAAATTTGATAAGATTTTGATTACATCTATTCAGCTTTTACCATCTTTTATTTTCATGAACGCTTTGTATTTTGTAATAACTCTACCTGTTTTTATTGAATTACCGCAAACTATGAATGAAGATTTATATAAATATATTTATTCTTTTGATAAAGGGACACTATCTTTAGGACTTGTTTACCTAATATTTATTTCATTATTTTTAATAATTTTTGCTTTTTATCATTTTATATATATAAAGAAAAAAGCAAAAATTGCTTTGGAGGTCAATTAAATGAAAATTGAAATTTCAAATTTAAAAAAGACATTTGGCGAACTATGTGTTTATAATAATTTTAATCTTAATATAGAAGGCACAGGACTTTATTTATTAAAAGGCAAAAATGGAGAAGGAAAAAGTACACTTTTTAATTTGGTTTCTTCATTTTTAGTTCCTAATGATGGCATCATTAAAATAAATGATGAAAATGCAAGTTTAAGTACTTATCAAAAATATATTTCTTTATATAACGTTGATACAAATTTGCTTGATAATTTAACGGTAAAAGAAAATTTAGCTTCAGTAAATAATGATTATTTAAATCTTATTGAAAGATTTAATTTAAATTATCTTCTAGACAAAAAAATTGATCAAATTTCTAAAGGTGAAAAAGCACGTATTGGAATTATTAAAACGCTTTTATTAAATAAAGAGATTGTTCTTTTAGATGAGCCTTTTGCATATCTTGATTTAGATACTGCTAAAGATTTTTTAATGCTTTTAAAAGAATATTCAAAAGAGAGAATGATATTATTTACTAATCATTTTAGTGAACTTGAAGCTGATAACGAAATCAAAATTATAGAACTTAATAATGGTTTAGCATCTCCAGAATCTTTAAAAGGAAATGAATGTTTAAAAGCTAATAAAATAGATAATAAGAAGAAATCAAAACCTAAAAAATGGGTCATTAATTTATTAAAACCTAAAGCAAAATTTATATTGATGTTTGTATTTTTCATTCTTAGTATTGGTTGCCTTGTACCATCTTTAAATTTTTCTTTAACTTCAAAAAAAGATTTATTTAATGAAATTTGTAAACAAGAAAACATCATTTATGCTGAATCTAGAAATAATGAAGAAATAATTAAGGGGTTTAATGAAAATAGCAACTACTCAAGAGAATTAAATAGTGTTTATTATTTATTAAGCAAAAAAGATGATGAGATGAAGTTACCAAGTTTATTTGTTACTCATGGTGATGCAATTAAGGTTGGAAATTCTACATACAAATTTGATTTTTCTAAAAAGAATCCTGAAATTTATTGCTCTAAAAATACTGCTGATTTCTTTGCAAAATATGGACTAGAAGGAATACAACTAAGTAATGTTTATAATTTTAAAAGCGAAATGATAAAACCAGAAAATATTTTTATCATGGATGAATTTAAAAAAGATAACATTGCATTTATTAATGAAAAATATATCAATGATTTTGTTTCAAATAAAGCTTATTCATTAAACTGGAAATCATTTAATTTTGATAAACTTTCACCTGAAATTTCATCATATATGAGTTCGTGTAGCGGAATATTAGCAAATAAAAAATCTATTTTAGGACAATTAGATGAAGAAACAGTTTTAAAAGATGAACTTAAAAATAATGAAGTATCTTTATTGGTACCTGAATCCAAAAAAGAAGATGTAGAAATAATGACTAAAGTTAAATCACTAGTTGGAAAAACAATACATTTTGATGAAAATAAATTAGAATCATTTAATATTTCTTCATTTTTTGACGAAATTATCCTTAAAAATTACACTGTTTTAAAAGATGATTATTTTAATAGTATTCATAGAGAGACGCCTTTTGGATATATTTTAAGTGATGAAATGTTTAACAAAATGAATAATTCATTGGATCTTGAATCTCCAATGTATGATAGATTATCTTCATTTTTAGTAACAACAAATGAATTAACAAATGTTAATGCTGAAAGATATAATCAAGATTATACGTATTATAGTAATTCCGATAAAAGTGCAGATATTTCAAGATTTAATGCTCTAGAAGGAAAAGATATGATTCAAATGATGTGTTTAGCGATATCTTGTATTTTCTTAATTCTTTCTATTTATTACATCATAATGTATACAATAAATTATCTTAAACAAAATCAATTAAATATTTTTGTTGAATTTCAAAATGGTTTATCTAAAAAAGACATTATGCTATCAAATTTTGTTCCAATAACTGTCACATTATTAATTGGAACAGTAGTTGGATCAATTATTTCAATACCAATTGGTATTTCAATTAATACATTTTTAAATGCATATTCTAATTCAACAAATAATATAAATTATTTTGCATTCAATGTTTTTCAATTTTTAATTATCGTAGGCTTATTTATTATCTTAAATTTAATAGTTTTCTTATTAATTAATAAAAAGTTAGACACTAAAAATAAAATTGATTTATTAGTAAGAAAATAATTTGAAATTTAATGTTTAGGTCAATTTAAAAAGTTTGAAACATTTACTTTCTATGCATCGTTTTCTTTAACTATGCTATAATAGGAAGTACAAATTCAAAGTACATATTTAAATATTAAGCCTTAAAGGAGTTTTTTGTATGGCACGTTTTATTGGAACATCATCTAGAGGTGTCCGTCTTCCAATCCTTAAAGAGGGAGATAATCTTGCTAGAACTGTTGTTGATTCTATTTTAGCAGCAGTAAACAATAATGAATTAGTAGTAAAAGATAGAGACATTATTGCAATCACTGAATCACTTGTTGCTAGAGTCCAAGGAAATTATGCAACAATTGATGATATCGCACTTTCTATTAAATCAAAAATGAATTCAGATCATATTGGTGTTATTTTTCCAATTCTTTCTCGTAATCGTTTTTCTATTTTATTAAAAGGAATGGCTAGAGCAACTAAAAAAATTACTCTTATGCTTTCCTATCCTAGTGATGAAGTTGGAAATGCTCTTATTTCTCTTGATGATTTAGATGCATCTGGCGTTAATCCATATAGTGATGTATTAGACATTAAAAAATATCGTGATTTATTTGGATATAAATTACATGAATTTACTGGTGTTGATTATGTTGAACTTTATAGAGAAATTGTTGAAGGCGAAGGATGCGAATTTGAAGTAATTTTTGCAAATCACGCTGAAGCAATTCTTGATTATACAAAAGATGTTATTAACTGTGATATTCATACACGTGCTAGAACAAAACGTATTTTATTGGCTAAAGGAGCAAATAATGTTCTTTCATTAGATGAAATTTTAAGTGAACCTGTTAATGGCTCTGGATACAATGAAAAATACGGATTATTAGGAACAAACAAAGCAACAGAAGACACTGTAAAGCTTTTCCCTCGTGATGCTCAAGATTTATTAAATGAAATTCAAGCTGATATGTTTATTAAAACTGGAAAACACGTTGAAGTAATGGTTTATGGCGATGGTGCTTTTAAAGATCCACAAGGAAAAATTTGGGAGCTCGCTGATCCTGTAGTTTCTCCATTCTTTACAAGTGGATTAAAGGGAACACCTAACGAATTAAAACTTAAATTCTTAGCTGATAATCAATATAAAGGCCTTGAAGGAGATGCGTTAAAAGAAGCTATTAAAAAAGAAATAAAAGCTAAAGATGCTAACCTTGTCGGAAAGATGGCAAGCGAAGGAACAACACCTCGTCAACTTACTGACTTAATTGGTTCATTATGTGATTTAACTTCAGGATCTGGAGATAAAGGTACTCCAGTTGTTTATATTCAAGGTTATTTTGATAACTACACAACTGAATAAAAATTAATTGGAAGAACAATAAATAAGTTCTTTTGCTTAATTGCATTAGAACTTTTATTTTGGAAAAAATCATTTTAATAAATTGAAATCCCATTAAAAGAATGTGTGAAATTCAATAAAACTTTTATATGGAATCTCACTAGTTTGACTACATGGATTTGTAGTACTTTTGGGCTGCTTTTTGAAAAAAACAAGGAATTGCAGGGTTTTTCAAGAATTTTAAAGCGTAGAATCGATTCTAGAAATGATATCTAGATAAGAAATATTGTTTGATTGAAATTTAATATTATATTGAAGATCGTTATATCTAAAAAATATTTTATCGCTTTTATTTGAGAAATATTTATTACGAAAATTTAAATCTAGTAATTCTAATTTTTTAAATTCTTTTAATTCTTTAAGACAGAAACCTTTTTTCTCGATAAAAATTTCACATTTTTCTGCTCCAATATATCCAACTGCGTATTGAAGGATAGAAATAGTTTTATCTTTGTCGGAGTAATAACTAGCAGAAGTATCTAAGTTAGTTAAAAAAGGATAATAATTTTCAGCAATAAAATCTTTATCGCTACCAACAAGATCGTTTTCGTAAAGTTGATCGTTACTTACAACTCTATATTGTTCGCTTCCAACTGTAAAATTATTTAGTTGATAAAGCGTTACACCAACGCTTGATCCAATTACAGCTAAACAAAGAGAAGCTAAAACAGGTACAGCAAATTTTGGTTTAGAAATTACGGAGCAAAAAATCTTCTTTTCAACTTTTTTAGCATTCATGTGAATTTTTGCATTTTCTAGAATACTATCATTTTGAAAAGGCGTTTCATTAATAAAGTCTTTGCATATTTTATTAATCTCTTCGTTTTTCATATCTCTACATACTATAACAAATTCAAAATTAATTTTGTCCACGATTTAGTGAATTTTTAATTTTTTCTTCGGCTTTTGATATCTCTTTAGCGACATAAGACTTACTTACACCTAATTCTTTAGCGATTTCTCTTACATTCATATCCATAAAATATTTTAAATAGATCATGTTTTTAAGAAGTGGAGTATCTAATAATTCAAATATAGATTCACAAAGAAGCTGATTTTTAGTTTTATCTAAATCGGTATTTAAAGAATTATTAAATAAGATATCATCATCATAATTTATATATCTGTCTTCCTTTTTTAATAAATTTAAAGCATTATTTCTTGTAATTTTGATTACCCATCCATAACCATTACTCTTTTTGTATGAATTTATATTATTAATTACATCAATTAAGGTATTTTGGGTAGAATCTTCAGCAAGACTATCGCTTTTAAGATAACTTTTCGAAATAAAAAAGATGGTTTTACCCATAATTTTATAAAGAAGATCAACGCCTGTTTCATCTCCGTTTTTAATTAAAGTTAATGCTTTTTCAACTTCTAAAGTTACTTCATTCATAACGCGAAAATTATATCAAAGAATAAAAATAAGAAAAGGTTTTTAAAAAGCGTGGACAAAATTACATCTTGAATTGTTATTTCTATATATAAAAAGGAGATTAACTTTATGAAGAAGAAACCAACATTATATATAGTTATATTGTGTGTATGGGTGCTTTGCTTATCTGTACTTGGCGTATCACTTTATTTTATTTTAACAAATTTACAAATTGAAAATTTAGCAGCAGAGATTACTGCTTCAATATTACTAACATTAAATACACTAGTCTTAGGTATTTTATGGTTTGGTAGTTTAAAAGATTTAATCTTTTCTATTGCTTTTGCAACAACTGGCAAAAAGATGCTTTCAAGATATAAAGATATTTATGAAACAAAAGTAGATGAAGATTATAATCCAAAATTTTTACTTCTTTATTGCACAAGAAACGATTTTAACCGTGATGCATTATTAAAATGTATGGCACAAAAGTACAAAAATGTTAAAACTGTCATTCTTGATGATAGTGATGATGAAGAATATTTAAATGAGATTGATCTTTTTGCTAATGAGTTTGATGTAGAAGTAGTTAGAAGAAAAGAAAAAACAGGATTTAAAGCTGGAAATTTAAATAACTATTTAAGAAATAGAAATGATTATGATTATTTTGTTGTCTTAGATAGTGATGAAGTAATTCCATGTGATTACATTAATAAAGTTTTAAAATATTTTACTTATGATAAAAAATGTGGAGCTGTTCAAGCAAGACATAAAGCAACAAAAGGAAATAATGTCTTCCAACGTTTAATGGGATTATCAGTTGGAAGCAATGGTGCATCAACTCAAGTAGTTAAAAACTTTTATGGATCAAATGCATTAATTGGTCATGGTATGACGATTTCTAGAGAATGCTATTTAAAAACTGGTGGTTTTCCACTTGTTGTAGCAGAGGATATTTCTTTTGCTGTTGATATTAGAAATAATGGTTTTGATATAATTTATGCTCCTGAAATTGAATGTTATGAAGAATTTCCTGTTAATTATTTAAGCTTAAAGAAAAGACAATGTAAATGGACTCAAGGCAATCTTGAATACATGAGAAAATATAATAGTGAGATTACAAATTGTAAGATGTCATGGTTTGAAAAACTTGATTTAATTATTTCACATTATTCTTTACCTATCGTTCCAGTACTAAGTTTTTTCCTTATTTTCTTTACAATAACACTTGGATTTTTAGGCGTTAACGTTATCCATTATTCAATTTTTATTTATACATTAATGATCATATTTTTATGCTCACCTTTAATTCCAGATATTTTTGTTTATAGAAAAGATAGAAATTTTTTCTTAATACTTCCATATTTTATTTTAAATATTGTTACTTATGCATCTTTAGCACCAATGATGATTAGTACAGTTTTCTTAGGATTATTTGGCAAAAAAGCAACTTTCTTAGTGACACCAAAAAATAATGAAACATTTACTTTTGGAAGAGCTGTTAGAGGAACACTTGATTCATTAATTTTCTCTATTATATTAACAGTATTTTCTTTAATTGCTTGTCAAAATATTTTACCTGTTTTACTTGTTTTTATTGGATGCTTATGCGCACCATTTGTTGTAATGCTATCTAATATAGAAATCAAAGATAATAGCAAAAATAAATTAAGAGAAAGAGCGAAAAGAAGATTTTCAAAATAGTAAAATTCTCTGAATTAGTGAAAAAGCGTGCAAATTGCACGTCTTTTTCATGTCTTATTATTTTATTTCTTCATAAATTATAGAATTTTCGTTAGTCACAACAGTTGCTCTTAGAGTCTCATTGATGTCACCTTTTCCATCTAAAAGGTTATATGAATAATGAGTTTCAACAAGATAAGTGACATCGCTTTCTAGGCCAGTAAAGGTGTATTTTCTTTCTTTAGTAGTTTCAATTAAATCACTGTTTTTATATAGCCTTGTTTCGATATAATTAGGAGCTATTTTATCCATTTTGTCAGCAGCTTCAAAATAAATTGAATTCTTAGTTACTTTTATAGGTTTAAATTCCATTGCTGGTTTTTTAAAGGTTTTTGTGGTTACGCCCTTATTTAATGTTTTTGTTCTAACTCCCTTTCCGTCTAATAAATCAAATGAATAATTGTAATAAAATCTATAATTTGTTGAAGAAAGAAGATTATCAAAAATATAGGCTGTATCTTCTTTATCATACTTAGCGACTGTTTCACCTCTTCCATTTCTTATTTCAATATAATTAAATTTAAATGTATCAACTTTAAAACTAACCTTAGGAACTATTTTAATAGAGGTCTCGGCAATTTCTATGTCGTCTAAATTAACGATAGGAGATGCAACATTGAGTGTTTTGAAAATGTATTCATGCTTTTGTATCAATTTTTCAGTGAGAGTTGTGATAATAATTTTATAAAGATTATTAGAAATTAGGCCTGAAATGTTGTTAATTACATTAGTTGAAACTGTTTGAAGTTTGCCATTTTCTTCGTTTTTTAATGCAATTTCTTGAATTACAGTGTTTTCTCCAAGAGTCATATCAAAATAAACGGCTGTAGGATCTATTTTTGTAATATTAAAAGAAACAGAAGGAGTTGTTTGAAATTCTTGATTTAAGATTATTCTTTCTTGATAATCTAAACCATCAAAAAAATCAGCTTCAATTGTACAAATAACCTTATAGTCAGTTCCAGGCTCTAAATTTTCAAATTTAAAATAATCTTGAGCAACTGTTATTTGTATTTCTTTTTTGCCCATTTTTAAATGAACTTTGAATCTCCTATCTTTAATAACATTGTAATAATCATTAAAAACGACATGAAATTCTGCAGTTGTTGTAGTAATACTTTGATTAGCTATTCTTAGTCTAGGAATATCGTTATTAATAACATTAAATTTTAAAATTTTATCTTCGGCATGAATTGTTCTTTTTTTGCTATCTGTATCAATGAAAGAATATTCGTTTATAACAAAATCATGTTCTCCAAAGTTATATGAAGAAAAATTTACTTGAACAACAATTTTCTCAAAACTGTATTTTATGAAATGTTGTGAATGGTAAAAGACTTCATTTGCCTTAAAAGAAGAAATTTTACATTCAAACGGATTAATAAGCTCTAATACTAAGTAGCCAATAAGCTCTTTTCCTAAATCCGAAATTGGTTCTTCACTATTTGCGGTGTTTGTTAGATAAAAGTTTTTTATAATAGGAGAAGTTTTTGATATTTGATTTTCCTTTATTGTATTCACGATGATAGGCGTACTAATTCCTACAGTTGTTCCTAAAAATATAAAAGAACATATTGCAGCAATAAGAAGTTTATTAATTTTTCTTTTCTTATTAATGACTGAATTATTATTTGTTTCCTTTTTTGGAGTTATTAAAAATAATTCATCATAAGGTTTTTTATAATAATCACATAACGAAATAAATTCTTCGATAGATGGAGAAGCATTATTAAGCTCAAAATCAGATAATCTTTTTATAGAAATATTTACGTTTTTTGATAATTCCTTAAGTGTTAATTTGTTGCTTTCTCTTAAAAACGCTATATTTTTAGATATATTGTCAAAATTATAATCTGTTAAATCAGGATTACTATTAGGAGCATTTTCTTTTAAAAGAAAGAAATCATTAATATCCAACTTTAAAGAAGCACAAAGATCTAAAACAAGTGAAAGTGGAACCTTTGTTTTTCCGTTTTCATAGTTAGAGAGGCCTTGTGGTGTGATATGCAAAAAAGAAGAGATCTCGGCTTGAGTTAAATTTAGTTGGATTCTTCTGTTTTTAATAAAATCCCCAAAATTCATTAAAATTATTATACTATTTAACGTTTTTCAAGTAAAATGCCTCATTTTGTCCATTTTGTTGAGTCGTTTCCTTTATTCATTTATTAGTCTAAAAATGTCTTTAACTTATGATGAAAGTGGAGGAAATAATATGACAAAAACTTGTGCTGTACTTTATATTTATGATTTATTAAGGAACCATGGAAAGCTTAAATTGATGGACATTGAAAGCTACTTTAATTGTTCTCATAGGACTGCTGCTAGATATATAGCTGAACTAAAAAAGTATTTCCGTTTATTAAATGTTAATTACAAAGTTGAATTCTCACCTAGTGAAAAAACTTATAAATTAATTGAAATAGAAAAAGATTGATTAATCAAAAGAAGTAGAGGGGCTTAAATAGTTCCTTTTCTTTTTAAAAGACATAATTTATTTAGTCTAAATTTAATGATAATATTTAAAAAGTAAGAGAAAAAATAAATCTTATATAAAAAATTTAACTTAATAATTTAAAGGAAAAAGAAAATAGATGTCAGTTGATAGAAAGAAAAAAATAATTATTCTCTCAATAAGTTTATTTTTCTTTTTGCTCGCAGGAATTTTTCAAATGATTGATGAGTTTTTTGATCGTTATGTTGAAGCACTACTATCTCTTGCTGCACATATTATTTTTATTACACTTGTAATTTCTTGGGGAGCATCATTAATTCATAGAATATTAAGAAAAGATCACCTTTTCTATTTTATATTTATTGCTATCTTACTTTTATTTATGTTAGTTACTCGAATGATTAAATATATGTTAACAACGAGTGAACTTAATATATTAAGTAGATTGATGTGGTATTCATATTATGTTCCTCAGTGTCTTATTCCTCCTACTTTATTCCTTTTAAGTTTAAGTATTGAAAATAAAAAAGGAAAACCAATTTCTAGATGTTGGAATTTTATTTATTTACCAGCTTTAATTTTAATAATTCTTTTTTATACAAATGACTATCACATGCTTGCTTTTAATATAAAATTTGAATCAGATGGCATTAAATACACACACGGAATTCTTTACTATCTTGTTATAGTTTGGGAAATTTTAGTCACATTAATAAGTGTAGGAATAATGAGTTTTAAGTGTAAGATTTCATCTTCAATTAATAAAATGTGGATACCTTTAATTACGCTATTTTTATGTATTGGATTGACTTTTGCGTGCTTTTTCACTAAAAGTAAGGCTTTTAAAGTACCTGAATTACTTTCTTTTACCTGTATTGTTTTTATTGAAATTTGTATAAGTATTGGATTAATTCCGTCAAATAATGAATATTCAAATTTCTTTAACTTATCAACACTTAAAGCTTTTATAACTGATGAAAATTTTAATGTTATTTATAAACAAGATGGCGAAATGACTTTAGCTAAAAAAGAAATGAAAAAAGCAACAATTGGACCTATTATGCTTAATGAAAATACAATACTAAAAAGTAAGAAAATAAGTGGAGGATATGTTTTTAGATTTGAAGATCTTTCAGTGATTAATAAAATTAATATGAATTTAAAAGAAATCAAAGAACAAATCTCAGAAGAAAACGATCTCATCGAAGCTGAAAACGAAGTAAAAAATCAAAAAGCAAAAATTGAAGAAAGAAAAAAGCTTTATTTAAAGATGGAAGAATGCACAAAAGATGAATTAAAACGAATCTATAAAATTTTAGAAGTTGCAAATAAAGAAGAAGATACAAATAATTTTATTTATGAAATGCGTTTAGCTTCTTTATTAGCTGCCTATATTAAAAGAAGAAATAATTTAACGATTATTACTGAAAAAAATGAATTTGTCGATGTTCAAGAACTTGAATTTTCAATGAAAGAATCTTTGAATTATTTATCTTCAATAGATGTCTATAATTCTTTAGATTTTGATATTAAAGGAATGATTAAGGGAAACATAGTTTGCTTAATTTATGATTTTTTTGAAATCGTTATAAGTACAAGTGTTGAAGCTGAGACATCGATTATAGTTCATGTTTTTAATAAAAATAATAAAATTTATTGCTCAATAGAAACTGATGAAAGTGATGTTCATTTAAGAAACATTGAAAGAATTTTAAAGCAAAAAATAAGTGAAGGAATAAAAATATATAAAGAAGATGAAATTACTTATTTTGTTTTTGAAATTACAGGAGAAATATCATGCAATTCATAAATTTACCATTACATGCTTGGCAATTTTGCATGATTTTATTAATTTTCTCTTTAATTTTGATAATTATTGACCTTTTTGTTGTATTTAAATTCTATAGAAAGATTGCTTTATTTGTTTCATCTTCAATTTTATTAATTATTGAATTTCTTTTGATATATTTTCTTACTGAAGAATCATCTGCATATAAAAATAACGAAATTTTTAATCCCCTTTTTAATAAAATTATTCAATTACCATATTGGATTATATTGATATTTGAAATCGTGCTTTTTTCTTATTCAATTTTTGTTTTAATTTTATGCGTTCTTAAAAAACACACAAATATTTCTGCTTCATCAATTAAAGAAAGTTTTGATGAATTACCACTTGGCGTTACATTTTATGAAAAGAGTGGCCTTGTAAGATTAATTAATACTGAAATGAATAATTTAGTAATTAAAACGATTGGTACAGTCATGCTTAACGGAAATAATTTTTATAGTTTAATTAAAGAAGAAAAAGAAAACGAAAATTATTCAGTAATAAAAGAAGGAGAGAATCCAATTATTAAATATAATGATGGAAAAATCATTTCATTTAAAAGATATGAACATATTTTAGATAATAAAATCATTTATGAACTTGTTGCTACTGATGTTACAGAAACTTATAAATTAACAAGCGAACTAGACGAGAAAATTGCTGAACTTAAAGAAATTAATAAAAGACTTATTGAATATGGAGAAAATGTAGAAGAACTTTCTAGAGAAAAAGAAGTTTTAGTCGCTAAAATTAGGGTTCATGATAACATGGGCAAATT
>UQXJ01000040.1 GCA_900545015.1 uncultured Mollicutes bacterium
ATCATAAAGCATGAAAAACAGTGGTTAAAAAGCACGCAACTGCAAAAAAGGATTTATAATTTTTTTAAAATTTTTTAAATTCGATACGTCGTACTTATATGAAGGAGGTTATTTTCCTTTATATAAATAAAGGTAGGAAAGAAAACCAATAAACTCGGTAATATGTTTTATTCATGCTTTATTACGTGACGGGCTATGAATTTCTTAAATGTTATATTGATAAGTTGATGGATGTCTATAAATCAATATGTAAAAATGTGTTCCTTAAGACTAAAAAATAAAATCAATTTTAAAAAGTCATTTATATATATTTTATAATTGCTAATTTAATTAATAAAAATACTATGAAATAGGTTAGAATACTTTACTAATCTTTTTAGTTATGGGAAAATTAACGCGATGAAAAAAGTTAATTCTAAGTTAAAAAATGTAACGACTAAAATAGCAATGGTTTCAATTATTGTATTTCCGTTGGTTGCTTTAATGCACGCTACATTTGCTTGGTTTTTAGCTCAAAGAAATGTAAATAATGGAATAAATGGAATAGTTGCAACTTTGCCAAATAAGGTAATTGATAAGCTTTATGTATTTCAAGAAAAGAGAACTGAAAATGTTACTAACTATCGCCAATACGACCCTGAAGCTAAAGCTGTTTTTGATGTAAATAAAAATCAGTGGATAGAAGGAGGCAGTATCGAAGATAAACTAGGGCTTGGCACTTATAGTAATTTATATCCATTTCATTCTTCATTGATGGTTTTAAAAGTGAATGAAAGCGCAACGAGTGAAGATATAAATAAGTTTTCTTTAAACATAGTAACAGGAACAAGCTATGATAAATCACTTGTTTATAGAGATACAAACAGTAATGCTACTATTAATACTAATGGTGGAAGAAATCTTCTTCAACCTACCGACAATCCACTAAGTTCCATAGTTACTTTTAATTATGCATCAACGCGTACTGAAATACTTGAGACTGACGAATTTGATGGTAAAAAATTAAATAGCACCTATAGTGATTTTTCTAATAATCTTGATCCCGGAAAATTAATTAATGCCACATTTAAAAACAGTGCATTTTATACAATGAATAAAAATAATGATGGCGTAGAAGTTTATTCGGAAAAAATTTCTATAGTTGATCCTAATAGTCAAAATAACCAAAGCATCATTTCTAAAGATACAAAATATTTAGTAATCATAGTTGAATATTTTAATGAAGGACTTCAATATATATATTCTTTAAATATTGGTAATCCTAATTTAGAACCTAAACAAGATAATACTGGTGATAATACTATCTCATTCATCTGTGATTGGTCTATCGTTGGACAATAATCTCGATAATTTATTAAATTTTGTAAGCAAAAAGTATCATTTTATATTAACTAATTTAATTTTAAAGTTCTTTTAATTTGCTCTTAAATTTCTAAAAGAAAATTAAAGACAAAAAACAATAGAGTGATAAAATATTCTAGTTGTGTAAAAGGAAATAAATATATGAAAAAAATCAAATCTTTAATTTTATTATCAATATTAGGAATATTAACTTCATGCGGAGGAAAAACAGTTAATCCACCTGATAGCAAGACTGATCCTGATGATACTGATAACCCAAATAAGCCTAACGATCCAATAGTGCTTAAAGATTTTTCTGAGTTAGTAAAAGATTTAAAAACAAGTTTCAATGTTTCTGGAACAATTAAACTTTATCAAGATGAAGAAGCTGATAATAAATATACATCAACTTTTAATACAAAATTTACTGATGAAACTTATCATTATGATGTAACTACAGGTACTGAATATGGAGAAGTAAACTATTTCAAAATGTCAACTAAGACAGGAGATTATGCAGGAACCTATTATTTAGATTTAAACAATAAACCTGTATTAGACTATACTGATACAACTGATGGAGATCATATGCCTTGGTCTTTTGTTTCAAATCCTTTTAATGATACTACATGTGACCCTGCTTTCTTTACAAAAACTGAAACTGGAGATTTTTATTTAGATTTTTCTTTAGACAATGGCACAAACGGCTTTAGACAACAAGCAGCAAGAAATTTGGTTAGCAAATTAACCGTTCTTAATATTTCAAGCTATGAATCATTTAATATTAAACTTGATGAAAAGAAAGAAAAAATTGATGAAATTGAATTTAAAACTAAACCTACAACTGATAAAGAAGGATATAGTTTATATTATTTAGTTTCAATGAAGGTTAATTCAGATCAAACTATTGATAATTCTGCTAATAAACTTGAACCATTAAAGCACGAAAAATATCACGATACATTGAAGAGTGCATTTGATTACATGTTTAATAATGGATACAGTTTTTCTAGATTTGATAATATAAGTGGAAGTGAAATGCCTGAACTTATTGGATATTATAATCCTACAACTGTTTATTACTGCATGCCTAATAATAAAGCAGATTATAGTGGCTTAATTCTTAAAGAAGATGGAGTTCATGAAATCGTTGATGAAAATGGAAAATATTATTATGAAGGCGATGTTTTAAGCTATGATGGCGAAAAGGTAATGGATTTAACAAATTATCTCCCATCAAGAGTTGATCCAGTAGAGGGATTTACCTATAACGAAAAAGATAAAACTTACATAATGGAAACAACAAATTATGTTTCAGCAGATAGATTCGTTTATTATATTGATCCTTTTATTGATTATGATGATGTCGCTTATAAATCAACATTCTCAAAGGTTGAATTAGCACTCAATAGTGAAAATAAAATCTGTTCAATTATTGGCTACACAGAAAGCGGAAGCACTTTAGAATATGATTTAGAATACAGCACTAAGAATTTACCTTTTGTGTCAAGCGAATTAACAAAATTTGATAGTTCAAGTTCTATGTTTGGAACTTACGAAGGAACTTTGAAGCTTGTAGGTACAACTGATAAGGTAGCTAAATTTGATGGAAAGTCTATTACAATTAATATTAAAGAAGTTGCTAATAAATATAGTACTGAGTATTTAATTATGGTAAATATTCCAGGCGAGTATGATAACTATGCTGGAGTTAACGTTACTTTTAGTAACAATACATTCTATTTTACTGTTGGCGAAGCTGATTTTGTTCTTAAAAAAGAAGCTGATGGTAAATATACACTAACTATGGAAGATACTAGTAAATATTTAAGCTATTCAGCAGAACTTAAAAAGACATCTTCAAAATAATTGGTTTTCAAATAAAAATCCCTGCAAATTGCAGAGATTTTAGATAATTTATTATAGTTCTATTACATTGCCATGTTGCCGCCATCAATTGGTAAGCAAACGCCAGTAATATAACTTGATTCATCACTTGCGAGGAACATTACTAAGTTAGAAATATCATTAACTGTTCCTGGAGCAACTTTTTGAGCCATCATTGATTCAATATTTGATAAGCCAAATTGTGATGCTTTTGCGAATGTTTCTGGTGACATAATTTCTGTTTGAATTCCACCTGGACAAATACAATTACATCTAATTCCACTGTTTCTATATTGATAGCCAACGCTCTTTGTTAATCCAACTATAGCGTGTTTTGCCATTGTGTATACAGTTCCAGCTTTGCCACCGCCTAATCCAGCGATTGAACCAATATTGATAATATTTCCTTTAACTTTATTAGCTAAGAAATATTTACAAGCTTCTCTTGTTGTATAAAATGGTGCATACATATCAATAGCAAAAACTTTATTTAACATTTCGTCTGATGCTTCTCCAATTGGTCCAAAATTATCCATTGATCCTGCGTTATTGACTAAAATGTCTAATTTTCCGAATTGTTTAATTGTATCTAAAACTAAATTTGTTGTGCTTTCTTCATTAGATAAATCAGCGACAAAAGGATTAATTGTTCCACTAAAATTATTATCCTTAGCAATTTTAGTAATTTCTTCAAGTCTTTCCTTTCTTCTTGCAGCTGCAACAACTGTTGCCCCATTTTTAGCAAGATCGAGAGCGATTTGTCTGCCCATTCCGCTACTAGCACCAGTGACAATGATCACTTTATTATTGAAATCCATTATTTTTACCTCCTTAAAGATTATCAATAAGTAGATTTTAGAATAAATAAAGGGGTAAATAAATATTTAGATTTTTAAAATGTTATGTTCTTGAATGCAACTATGAATAAATTAGATTTTAATAAATTAGTTAAAATGTTAATTAAATTACCAATAATAAAGGAAACAGTGTGCTTACTGTTAATAAAGTGGCAATGAACAAATAGAAATATTGCAAAAATTATTATACATTGCAAAAATAATTTTATGCTAATCGTTTGAGACATAAACAGTTATTTTTGTGGCGTAAGTTTAAATTAAAGTGAACAAAAACTATGATATAATTTTTATAATTAATTATAGAAATATTCTTACTTATTAATTTTTTGATTTTTTGAAAGGAAATAATTGAAACATTTGCGTATGAAAAACGAAGAAATCATTAAACAAATGACACTAGAAGAAAAAGCTTCTCTAATGTCAGGAAGAGACTTTTGGACTACAAAAAGCGTTGAAAGATTAGGCATCCCATCTGTGTTTTTAAGTGATGGCCCTCATGGTTTAAGAAAACAAGCAGCAGCTAGTGATCATCTTGGCTTAAATGCTTCACTTCCTTCAACATGCTTTCCAACAGCTGTTACAATGGCTAATTCATGGAATGAAGAAAATGGAGAAAAACTTGGAAAAGCATTAGGAGAAGAAGCTTTAGCTTTAAAAGTTAATTTTGTACTTGGACCTGGATTAAATATTAAGAGAAATCCACTTTGTGGTAGATGCTTTGAATATTTTAGTGAAGATCCATATCTTGCTGGAAAAATGGCTGCAAGTTATGTTCGTGGAATTCAAAGCAATGGAGTTGCAAGCTGTGTTAAACACTTTGCTTGTAATTCTCAAGAAACAAAAAGAATGGTTGTTGATAGTGTACTTGATGAAAGAACGTTACGTGAAATATATTTAACAAACTTTGAAATTGCTGTTAAAGAAGGAAGACCTCATTCAATTATGTCTTCTTATAATCCAATAAATGGTGAATACGCTAATGAAAATAAACATTTATTAGTTGATATTTTAAGAAAAGAATGGGGATTTGATGGAATAGTAGTCAGCGATTGGGGCGGAAATAATGATAGAATTAAAGCAATTGAAGCTTTAAGCTCGCTTGAAATGCCTACAACTGGTGGCGAAACTGATAGAGATATTGTAAAAGCTGTTAAAGAAGGCAAATTAAAAGAAGAATATTTAGATGAATGTGTTGACTTATTCATTGAAACAATTAAACAAGTAAATAAACCTTTCGAAGAAAATAAAAAATATGAATTTGATAAAAAACAACATCATGAAATTGCTAAAGAATTAGCTCTTGATAGTGCTGTTCTTCTTAAAAATGAAAATAATTTATTGCCTTTAAAGAATAACGAAAAAGTTTGTATTATTGGTGATTTTGCTGACACTCCACGTTATCAAGGAGCAGGTAGTTCAATTGTTAATCCTACACAACTTGATAAACCATTAGATGAAATCAAAAAATACGATTTAAATTTTATTGGCTTTGAAAAAGGATATTCTAGATATGGCAAAAAGTCTAAAGGCTTAATTAAGAAAGCTTGCAAATTAGCTAAGAAGTCAGACGTAGTGATTTTATATATTGGACTTGATGAAATTACAGAAGCTGAAGGACTTGATAGAACTAATATTAGTCTTCCACAAAATCAATTAGATTTAATTGATGCTTTATCTAAATTAAATAAGAAGATTGTATGTGTATTAGCATGCGGAAGTGTTGTTGATTTAAGCTTTGACAACAAAGTCAATGCTTTATTACATATTTATTTATCTGGACAAGCAGGTGCAAGTGCTACATTTGATATTTTAACAGGAAAAGTTTCACCATCAGGCAAACTAAGTGAAACTATACCTTTGAGTTACAATGACTATCCTACAAAAGGTGATTTCCCTTCAAAGAAACTTACTGCTGAATATAGAGAAGGAATTTATGTTGGATATAGATTCTTTGATAAGAATAACATCAAAGTAAGATATCCATTTGGCTTTGGCTTATCATATGCAAACTTTATTTATAGTGATTTAAAAGTTAGTGAAAATGGAATTACATTAAAAGTTAAAAATGATAGTGATATAAAAGCTAAAGAAGTTGTTGAAATGTATATTGGCATGCCAGATTCAAGAATTTTTAGAGCAAACAAAGAATTAAAAGGCTTTAAGAAAGTTGAACTCGAACCACATGAAGAAAAAACTATCATGATTCCTTTTGATGATAAGACATTTAGATTCTTCAATGTTAAATCTAATAAGTTTGAAGTAGAAGGTGGAAATTATAAAATTTATGTAGGAAGTTCGGTTGAAGATATTAGACTCTTTGGCGATATCGAAAAAGAAGGCAATATGACAGAAGTTCCTTATAAAGAAGCTGATTTACCTGATTACTATTCAGGAAAAATAGTGAATGTTGATTCAAAAGAATTCGAATCATTATTAGGCAGACCAATACCAGATGGTAGTTATAAATTTATTAAGAAAAATAGAATTTTAGTACATGACAACACTGTAGTTGCTGATCTTAAATATGCTAGAGGTTGGACTGGCAGAGCATTCTCTGGTGCAATTTGCTTTGCTACTTGGTTCCTTAGAAAAATTGGACAAAGAGCATTGTCAAATACATTGATTATGGGTGTATGGAATTTACCATTAAGAGGTTTATCTAGATTAACTGGTGGTGCTTTAAGCTATACTCAATTAAACGGGTTAATCACAATGTTTAATGGACATTTCTTTAAAGGACTACATCAATTTAATCAAGCAAGTAAAGCTAGAAGAAAGTTTGAAAAAGAACAAAAGAAACAAAAATAGTTAGGATTTGCGAGGAAAAAATATGGAAAGTTCAAAATTAATTACTTTTTTGGTGCCTGCTTATAATAGCGAAGTTTATTTGCATATTTGTTTAGATTCACTATTAAAATGCGACACAAGTAAGATTGAAATTTTAGTTGTTGATGATGGCAGTAAGGATAAAACTGGCGAAATCGCTGATAAGTATCATGCCGAGCATCCTGATGTTATTAGAGTTATACATAAAGAAAATGGCGGACATGGTGATGCTATAAATGATGGCGTAAGAGAAGCAAAAGGCAAATATTTCAAAATTGTCGATAGTGATGATTGGGTTGATGAATCTGCTTTAAATAAAACAATTAAAGTGCTTGAAGAAAATAAAAGCGAACCTGACTTATACATTATGAATTATCGTTATTTTGTTGGATATGATAATCCTGATAAGATAATTGCATATCGTACTGTATTTAATGAACTTGTTTTGCATACTTTAAACGATGCTAAATTTATTGACCTTCAAAAGAATTTAACTTTACATTCTTGTATGTTTAAACTTGATGTTATTAAAAAAAGCAATGCTCCACTTCCTAGAAAAGTAAGCTATGAAGATAATTATTTTGTCTATGCTGGACTTTGTAACATTAATACTTTTGTATATATTGATTGCAATTTTTATTGCTATCTTATAGGTAGAGATGGACAATCAGTTAGTAGAGATGTTTGTATTAGAAAATATAAAGACCATCTTTTAATATCAAAATTAATGAATGATTATTTTGATTTAATGTCTATAAAAAAGACGGACAAACGTAGATTTGGTGTTCTATACCATCACATTAGACTCGTCTTTATGATTGCTGTAATTTATTCAAGATTAAATAAAACTAAAGAAGCGCATGAAGATTATAAAAACTTTGTCAAAGATTTAAAAACTAAACATATTAAATTATATAGAAAATTACGCTATAGATCTGTAGCTGGATTATTAATGTTCCCAGGTGCATTTGGACGCTTTGTAGTTAAATTTGGAATTGCACTCGCAAGACTTTTTGTACCTTTTTATAAATAATTAACAAATAGTTCTTTCTCTTTTATAATTATAAAAAAGGAAGAAATATGGAAAACACTAATAAAAAACTTGGTTGGCGCAAGTGGACTATATTTATTGTAGTTGGACTTATTGGCCAATTTGCATGGGCTATTGAGAATATGTATCTAAATACATATCTTACTTTTTTGAATTTTAATGATTCAAATGGTGTTGGATTTGATTATTCTTTAATGATAGCTTTAACGACTGCTTTATCAGCGATAACAGCAACTTTAACAACCATTTTTATGGGCTCTTTAACGGATAAAGTAAATAAAAGAAAGATATTTATAACTATAGGCTACATTTTACGGGGATTATCAACTGCTTCTTTTGGACTTTTAGATGTAAATAATAAAAATGCGATAATTCCTATTTCGATGACAGCAATGAATGCAGCAATTCTTGTAATTGTAATTGATTGCATTATGACTTTCTTTGGTTCAACTAGTAATGATGCAGCTTTTAATAGTTATGTTACAAAAGAAACTAACACTCAAAATAGAGGAAAAGTTGAAGGTGTTTTAAGCGTTCTCCCGTTAATTGCAATGCTCATTATTTTTGTTGGATTAAATGGACTAACTACAAAAGAAATGGGATATCGATGGGATCTATTCTTTTATATAGTTGGTGCTTTAGTTTTGATTGTTGGATTAATATCTATTGTTTTAATTCCTAAAGAAGATGATATAAAAACTGAAAATTTAAAATATACACGTTATTTATTTGATGGATTTAAAATTAAAACAATAAAGAATAATAAAATTTTATATTTAATCCTTGTTGCTTATTTTATTTATGGAGTTGCAATCCAAGTTTATTTCCCTTATTTAATGGTTTATATAGAAAAAACTTGTGCGATTGCTAATAGTGGAACTGGTTTTTTAACTCCTTTTGCTATAGTCATGGCAATTAGCTTATTATTAGGTTCAGTTTTAAGCGTTCTAATAGGAATAATTAGTGATAAAAAGAATAAATTTATTATGATTATTCCGATAATTTTAATTTTGATGATTGGTTTATTGACTTTATTCTTTGCACCAATGATAAAAGATGATATTACAAGAATTATTTATACTGCAATAAGTGGAACAATCATGATTTTAGGTTATGTAAGTGTTCCGACGATTTTGAATTCACTTGTTAGAGAATATATTCCTAAAGGAAAAGAAGGATCTTTTATGGGAGTAAGAATGATATTCGTTGTTGCTTTGCCAATGTGTATTGGGCCATTTATTGGAGACACAATGAATGAAAGCTTTGGAAAAACTTATGAAGGCGAATATGGTGTAACTTCATTTATTCCAAGTGAATATAGTTATCTTGTAAGTATTGCAATTTTATTATTAATTATCGTGCCAATGATTTTTATCTTTAAAGAAATAAAAAAGGAGAAAAACTATGCAAAATAATGGTTATTTATTGAATAAATTAATAAATATTGATGAAAAAGAAATTTATTCTGACTTAAATTTGCATCCACGTCCAGGCTTTAGAAGAGATGAATATTTATCATTAAATGGAGAGCGGGATGTCAAAATTACAAAAGATAAAGAAGACAAGGAAGAATTTAAAAATAAGATTATCGTCCCTTTTGCAGTTGAGTCACCTCTATCAAAAGTTAATCATCTTTTAGAGCCTGATGAATATATTATTTATAGAAAAAGAATTACTATTGATAATTTAAAAAAGTACGCTCATGTAATTTTTAATTTTGAAGGTATTGATCAAATTGCTGAAATTTATATTAATGGAAAATTTGTTATAAAACATATTGGTGGATACACTAGATTTAAATTTGATGCTTATCCTTTTTTAGAAAAAGAAAATGAAATAATTATAAAAGTCAAAGATGTTACAGACACTTCTTATTATTTAAGAGGAAAACAAACACTTAATCCTAGTGGTTGGTTTTATTCTTCAAGCAGTGGATTTTATAAAAGTGCATATATTGAATTTATAAAAAGTGATTATATAACGGATATTAAATACATTGAAGATTTTGACAATCAAGGTTTTTCTATTTTATTAAAATCTTCAAGTAACGAAGGTAAAGCGAAAGTATATGTTAATGATGAAATTTTTAATGTAAAAATTAATGAAGTTACAAAGATTAAACCTAAAGTTTTTATTCCTTGGGACATTACTAATCCTTATTTATATAATATAAAAATAGAATATAAAAAAGATGTTGTTTATAGTTATTTTGGAATTAGAAAAATAGAAACTAAATTAGAAGGAACTAATAAACGAATATTTTTAAATAATAAACGTGTAATTTTAAATGGCTTACTTGATCAAGGATATTATGATTTAGGTGGTTTAACACCTCGTTCATATAGTGATTATGAAAATGATGTTAAAAATATTAAAGAACTTGGATTTAATACAATTAGAAAACATATAAAAGTAGAAGAAGATATGTTCTATTATTATTGCGATAAATATGGAATTTTAGTAATTCAAGATATACCTAATGGTGGAACTAGATATAAATTTTTAAATGTAGTATTTCCTAGATTGTCTATAAAATTATTTAATAAAGAAGCTTTTTGTACTTATAAAAGATATGGAAGAGAGGATGTAACAGGGAGAAGCTTATTTATTTCTGAAGCTAAGAAAATTATCGATATGACTAATAATTTTCCTTCTGTAATTATCTATACTATTTTTAATGAAGCATGGGGCGAATTCGATCCAAGTTCAGTTTATAAAATTTTTAAAGAATATAATAGGGAACACCTTTATGATACTGCTAGTGGTTGGTTAGATTCTAAAAATAGTGATTTTTTCTCAATTCATTCTTATACATTACCAGGCATAAGAAGAAAATCAAAGGATGGAAGACCATATGTTTTAACTGAAATTGGTGGTTATGCTTATGTTGAAAAAGAACATTATTATTTTAATAGAGTTTTTGGACATAAAGCGACTGACAAAAAAGATAAATTGGTTTTAATGTATAAAAAGCTTTATAAGAAAATGATTAATCTAATGAAAACTTCAGAACTAAATGGAGTTATTTATACTCAACTTGCTGATTGCGAAACTGAAGCAAATGGACTTTATACTAGTGATAGAAAAGTTCTTAAAATAGATAAAAAAGTAATACAAAATATTAACAAAGAAATTGATGATTTATATAAAAATAGTTGAGAATTGCAACTATTTTGATAGAATTATATCGTGTTAGAAAGGCAAGTTATGATGGAAGAGTTAAATAAAGGTTTAATAAATTTTTTAAATCATTCTCATAGTGAATATCACGCATTAAAGAACGTTAAAAACATTTTAAATAAAGAAGGATTTATTGAATTAAAGGAAAATGAAAATTGGAATTTAGAAAAAGATAAAAATTATTTTGTTACAAGAAATTTAAATTCATTTATTGCTTTTAAAATTCCTAAAAATATTGATGAAGTGTATTTTTCAATGGTTTCAGGACATTTGGATTCACCTGCTTTTAAAATTAAAGAAAACCCTAGTGTTAAATGCAATGGATATGAAAAACTTAAGGTTGAAGGATATGGTGGAATGATCATTTCTCCTTGGCTTGATAAACCTTTAAGTATCGCAGGAAGAATTTGCTATTCATCAAATAATGAAATAAATACAAAGCTTGTTGATGTTGATAGAGATTTATTAATTATTCCTAATTGTGCTATTCATCAAAATAGAGAAATTAATAACGGATACGCTTATAACATTCAAAGGGATATTTTACCTATTATTGGTACTGATAGTGGTGAAACAAATTTATTTGATGAATTTTTAAAATCATTAGTAAATAAAGATGAAAAAATACTTTCTTATGATCTTTATTTATATAATAGAGAAAAAGCAAACTTCATTGGAATTAATGATGATTTTATTTCAAGTCCTAAACTTGATGACCTTGCTTCTATATATGTAACTCTTAGAGGCTTTATTGATTCTAAAAATGAAGATAGCATCGCTTTAATTTATGGTAGCGATAATGAAGAAACTGGTTCTTTATCATATAGCGGAGCAGATGGCACATTTCTTTATGATGTAACTAGTAGAATCGTTAATTCATTTGATGAAAATAAAGATGCATATTATAAAGCTATTAAAAAATCATTTATGATAAGCAGTGATAATGCTCATGCAATTCATCCAAATTTATCTAATTTGAGTGATGACATAAATATTGTAAAAATTAATAAGGGACTTGTTGTTAAATTTAATTCAAATATGAATTATACAAGTGATGCTTTCTCTAGCGCTTTTATTAAAAAGATAATGAATGATAACAATATTCCTTATCAAATTTTCTTTAATAGAAGCGATGCAAGAGGCGGCTCAACATTAGGAAATATTTCTATATCTCATGTAGGAGTATTATCAGTTGATGTAGGTTTACCTCAACTTGCAATGCATTCAAATTATGAAACGATGGGAAAAGATGATTCCTATTCATTATATAATTTGATTAAAAATTTTATGAGTGTAGGATACTATATAGAAGATGGAAAAGTAATTTTTAAGCCTTTCGATAAAAAGTAAAGACTAATTTTATTGAAAATTTCCATTCTAAAAAA
>UQXJ01000041.1 GCA_900545015.1 uncultured Mollicutes bacterium
ACTTAATAAAAAGTTTTCAGTTTTTCATCCTCCATGTGCAAATAAGGATTTATTTTTAAACACTTTTAACTTATAAAGTTAAAGTATGAATTTTTGTACCTCTTTTATAATTTTACTCTATAAACATTGGCGTGATTAATATAAAATTTATGTGCATGAAGATTAATATAGCAATCGTTGAAGATGACAAGGATGCATCCAAATATTTAAAAAACTTAATCTACGATTTTAAAACAACCGAGCCTTTTTCCTTTAATGTAGATATTTTTGAAAACGCATTTCAATTTGAAGAACATTATTCTAGCAACTATGAGCTAATATTTTTAGATATCGAGATGCCTGGAAAAAATGGTATGGATTTAGCAAAATGGATTAGAGAAAGAAACGAAAATGTAACAATAATTTTTACAACAAATCTTGCTCAATATGCTGTTGAAGGCTATGAAGTTAGGGCTTTTGATTTCATTGTAAAACCACTAAACGAAAACGACTTCTTTATTAAATTTTCTAGAATTCTTAACTATTTAAAGAACTCAATTAATGACGAAAAAATTTTTGTCAAAACGAGAAACGGCGAAACAACAAGTATCTCAATTTCGTCTATTCAATATATCGAAGTTAAAAATCACGATTTAATTTATCATCTAAATAATAAAGAAATAATAACAAGAGGAACGATGAATTCAATAGAAAATACTTTATCTAAATATAATTTTTCAAGATCGAATTCATGTTATTTAATAAACTTAAAATACGTAACAAAAATTGTTGGAGATGTGCTAGAAATTAACGATTTAAAGTTAAAAATCTCGCAAAGTAGACGTAAAAATTTCTTAATTGACTTTGCTAAATATGCTGGAGGCACCAAGTGATTAGCTTTCTTTTCACTCCATTAATGGCTATTGAACTTCTAATTTCTGAGTTCATGTTTTCAAAACATTTAGAGAAAAGAAATTATTTTTATGTAAGGCTAATTTCAGGAATTTTGATCACTTTAGCTTTAACGATTTGGATAGAAATAATTTACACTTTAACAACGAGTCAAGATTTCATTTATAACGAACCTCGTGGAGTTGAAGATTCTATTTTCAAATTTATTTATTATCTACTTATTTATATAAGCACAGTCTTTGTAATGTTTGCTTCTTTTAAAGCAAAGTTCACAACCATATTATTTTACTCAGCTGGTGGTTATGCGCTTCAACATATCTCAAGTAAAATTTTAATTCTTATCACATTAATTCCAGGATATCCAAATAGCAAAGATTACATTTTATATTTAAATCTTGGCGTTGATGTGCTCGTTACTACTTTAATGTACACCTTAAGTTATTTTATTTTTATTAAAAGAGCAATTAAGAACATTAATGAAGTTAAAAATCTTAATTTAAAAGTTTATCTATCAATAATTGTTATCATTATTTGTATAGGTCTATCAAGAATCACTACTGATAATCCTTCTAGGAATTTATTAAGCATTTTAAGCGAATCGCTTTACGCCATTATTTCGTGTATCTTGGTCCTTACGATGCTACTTGATATTAGTGAAAAAGATAAAATTGTTGAAGATAATAGAATCATGCTTGAACTTTTAAGAAAAGAAAAAGAACAATATAAACTTAGTAAAGAAAACATAGCAATCATGAACATTAAATATCACGATTTAAAACATATTGTTAATTCAATTAAAAAAGATGGCTTAAGTGAAGACAAACTAAAATCAATAGAGCAAGTAATAAACGTTTATGATTCAAATTTAAAAACTGGAAATGATGTTGTAGATATTATACTCACTGAAAAACAACTTCTTTGTAAAGATAAAAATATTCTTTTCACTTCTGTAATAAATGGGAAAGATATCTCTTTTATGGATAGTAGCGATGCTTATTCATTATTTGGAAATGCATTAAATAATGCTATTGAGTCAGTATCAAAAATTAGCGATCCATCAAAAAGAGTTATAACTTTGAATATGTCTGAAATCGCTAATATGTTATCAATCCATATTGAAAACTATTTTATTGGTACAATTGAATTTAAAAACGGTCTTCCTGTAACTAAAGGAGATAAAAATTATCATGGTTTTGGTATGAAAAGCATTGAACTTATTGTTAAGCAATATCATGGCGAACTTAGCGCTTCTACTAAAGACGATATATTTACTTTAGATATAATTATCCCAATTCCATCTTCATTAAAGTAAAGGATAAAAATTAAACCAAATACTAAAAATCAAAAATCTAGCGTTAATTATCTTACTCAAGTATATATTCATGTTTTTTACGGTTTTTAAAACTTTTCATTATTTTATAAGGTAAATTACTCAAATCTAATATAATTCCTACCTCCAAAAATATCTTTTCCTTAATCTATTCGCTTGTTCCGTAGAAATAAGATTTTCAACTTCAGCAACATTAATAGAACTATTTAATTGATCACTATAACAATCAAGCATAGTGCTATCTTTTCGAATTGCTTTTCTATATTGAACTATCGAGTCGAGCAAAAATCCAGGAAGTAAAGTTTTTGCTTCTTCTCTTTCTAATGCAAGCAATTCTTCAATGGTCATATTCAAACATTTAGATATTGCTAGCAAAGTTTTACCTGAGCATTCTAAAATATCACTTTTACCTGATGCTATATCTGCTAAGGTAGATCTAGGTATTCCAGATTTTACTGAAAGGGAAGAAACAGTCATCTTTTTATATGCAAGTAAATCTAAAAATGTCATACCTTGATTATATCGGCATACCGACTTTTTATCAATTATTAGCTATTATAAGTTATATTGGATTCAATTATGATTAATTAAATTTTAATAATTTCCAATATCCATTTCTTCGTGAGCCAACTCTAGAAATAATATTTTCGTTTTTTAGTTCAATAAAATTACGATTAATCGTTCTTTCAGAACATTTTAGTTTCTCTGCTATTTCTTTTTGGCTTAATTGAGGATTAATTATAATTTCACCTATAATATTTCGTTTTGTGTCATTCAAACCGACATTCAAACCGACATTCAAACCGACATCTTCGTTTTTTCTATTATTTAAGACATCTTTATTAAATGGAATTACCACATTTATAAAGGAATCTGCAAATTCAAAAACATTTTCTCCATAAGACTCTATGATTTTTAAAGTTCCATGACCAGTAGATTCAGTAATTTCTAAATCTTGAAAGATTCTCATCAGTCCTCTATTACGTGGAACACTAATTCCTCTTAAAAATTTTTCTTTTGTTTGTTTAAAAGGTAGGCCACCATGTGAAAGTATTTCTATTCTATTGCTATACATGCTTATTAAAGGCTCGTTAATATTCCAATCATTATGAACAAGAGCATTTATTAATGCTTCATTAACTGCATCAATATCATACAAATAAGTATCTTTCCTTGGTCTAACTGTAGTATCTGTCATGCAAATGTTTTCAGCTATTAATCTGTCTTTTATCTGTCTATATGATGAAAGCAAAGAGACTCCTCCGTAATTTGATCTCTCTGATATAGATGTCTTTTTTTCGCCTCTAAACTTTACAAAAATAAGATGCGTATTATTGTTATCAGATAGAAGTTCTGCAAGTTGATTATATTCACCATCTTTCGTTCTTAAATGGTAATTCTCTTCAAAAGAAAGCTGATTTACATGATATCCTTTATTACATAATTCGATTTGCAATGTGTTAAAACTTATATCGCCATATCCTGCTGGAATTTCTAACATGAAATCATTTGAACTTGCAAAACGTTTTTGATAACGAAGATTAATCTCTTCAACGCTAAGTTCTTTGCAACTTGTTCCAATTCTTATAGGACAACCAACTTGTGAAAATCCATATTTTTTAATGCAATATAAAGAATGAAATCCTTTAGAAATCGTTATCTCAATTATTAATTTGCTTTCTTCCATAAGAATATTAGATTTAATAAGTTCGGTTGGCAAAGGTTCGATTTTAGTAGAAATAATGTCGCTTAATCTTCTTAAAGATTCATCAATCTTTTCTATTCCAATTATCTCTCCAGAATCTCCAACACCAATAAAGATAGTTCCACCTCTACTATTTAAAAAAGCAACGATTTCCCTAGTGATCACGTCATCATTAAATTTCGATTTTAATTCAACTGTTTCTGATTCTTTATATCTAAACATTACTTTCACCTCCTTATTTATATTTTCTCATATTACGACAAATATTACAATTTAATACGACATTATTACGACACAAATTAAACTCTCTATATTTGATTAAGAAAAATAACGTCAAAAAATTTAAAGAAATTTACTCATTATATAAGCAACTATAAGGCAATTTAAAAACTCACTTAATAGTTCTATTTGTTCTATTAATATTAAGTTTTTTCTAAAAATCCCTTCTAATTAAATATATTCTTCTAATAAATCTTCAATGTCACACCCTAAAACTTTTGAAAGTCTATATAGTGTATCTGCTTGTGCTTTATTTATATCATTTCTTTTTTGCTCGTACATTTGTATTGAACGAAGATCAACATTAGCAAGCTTTGCAAGTTCATTTTGTGATAAGCCTAGAGCTTGTCTTAATCTTTTTAAATTTATAATTTCAGGTTTCTTAAAATAAGTTTTAGCAACATCAAAAAACTTATTTACATCTGCTTCATGAAGAGTTGGATATAGTCTTAATACTTCTTCTATTGGTAAATATCGATTTATCTTATAAAAAGGATAACCAGTTAAATATTGAAACTGAGCTAAAATCCACCCAGCCCAGTAATATTCGTTTTTAGTAATTTTTTCTTTTTTTGAAATACGTCTTTCTCTTTCATAAATTTCAATTAAGTAATCAAGAGCAGAGCAAGACAAATATTTAGGATTTCCATTTTCAATTTGCTTAGCGACATTCGAATTTATAAACTTAGACCAAAAAGCGTTTGCTTTAATACCAATGTTAGTAGCATGTTCAAACATTATTCCTAATGTATCTGCTAAATCTGATAAATATATTTTATTATATGGATGAATCGCCATTTTTAAATCCTCTTCTAATAATGTCTAAAATAAAAATGTCATCAATTAAAGAAGTTGAATTTCTTGTATTTTTTAAATATTGTTCTTTAGCTTCAATATCTCTACTTTTTCTTTTTTCATAATATTCTAAACTTTCTACTTCTTCAGTTCCTTCAAATTTTAATTCAGCAAATGCTAGTTCGCTAATAATTACAACTTGCTTTCCAAGTTTCCCTAATTCCATAGCTTTTTTTAATTTTTGTACTGAAATCGTATTATTTAAAAAATCTTTAGCAAAACTAAAATACGAATCATCTGCTCTATATCCAATAACGATATCATAATCATTTACATCAATATAAAAATTATTTAATAAATATTCTTTTGCTTTAATTGACATTTCATTGCTTAAATCAAATGTTCTAAATTTTAGAAGTATTGCCATCCAATTAAGGATTGAATATTTTTCATTAGATAAATCTAGTATTTTTAGACCCTCTAAATCAATGGAATATTTATTGGCATAACCATTTGTTTCTTTATTATTAGAAGCCCATTCTTTAGCAAGTTCTAAACTTTCCGTGCAATAAAAACCATATCCATAGTCATTTTGGAGTTTTCCTCCATGATAATATGGTTTTTCAATGATATTTTTTGATCCATGATAAATAATTAATCTTGTCATACTAATTGCCTTTCCTAGTATAACTATATCATCGTAATGTCAGTTTAACAATGAGACAAATTTAATTTACTATCATTACAACGATACATATTTTATAACTCTAATCCATGACCATGCAAACGATTCCAGGATAACTTCCTACACATAATGATTTAATTAGCACACCATCAATATATCTATCCATCTCCAGGATATCCGCTTTAATATTTCTATCACTAATATTAAATACATATGTTTTATCATAGTGACCATAAAACTTTATAATAGTTAAATCCTCAAGCGCCTTCTTGATTTACTTCTCAAATGTCTCGTGGGTTGCGTTGACTTTTGTCAGCTATCCCTTTTGAGAAAGCCTTAATTATCAAGTTTCTGTTCGCAAGGTCTTGATTTTGTCTCTTCCTTCTTTCATCGGACTTATCACTAAGTACAACTTGGATTTGACTATGAGGTTTCTTTACGAGACCACCTCTACGGACTTTCACCGATTAAATATGTGACATGCCTGTCACACAAAAGCGTCTATCATTTTGCTGAAAGATGCTTAATTTCTTATTGCTTTACCCAGCAATCTTTTAAAAATTCTTTTACAGCAATTAAATCTTTGTCCTCATAATACAAAATTAATTTTTCTTTAAACTCGTTTACTTTATCATAAGGAATAATTATTAATCCAAGGGCATTAGCAATCATATAATGATTTCCAAAGATTACTGCAGTTCTCTTGTTTCCGTCATTATAAATTTGAGTCTTCATTACATAAAGGATAAGCTCTATTGCAATATCAATTTTGTCTTTATCAGAATGAACTAAATTATCAATATCTTCTTTAACAACTAATTCAATAGGTATTGGAGAAATATATGCAGAACCACCAATAGTTACTGGAATCCCTCTAATTCTTCCGCCATCCAAATAGAACCCCTCATTAACAATTTTTGCAATATAGGAAGATAGATAATAAGTTGATGGTGCAAGTATAACATCTTTATCTAAAATAAATTCCCGTGCATGTTTTAAATTTAGAATCTTTTGTATATCATCAGCCTTTAGGCTGTTTATTCTTCCGTTTTCAATTATGGCTTCAGTATCTGGAAAAGTTGTGGAAACTCCTTCTAAAACTGCTTGATCATAAATTATTGTTTTCATATTCGTTCTTGCAAATTCAAGATTTAATAGTACCTCACTAGGAAGATTTTCTTCCTCATATCCAAGAGTTGCTAGAGTCTTTTCAATTAGGCGTATTTGTTTACGAAGTTCTTTTGCTTCTTTGCTATTTCTTAATAGTAAATTATAAAGATCATCATTGAATGGTCCAACGTAAGTTGATGTTGTTTTACCACTAGTTCTCTTACGAATATAAAGATATTTCTTTTCATCTATATTTTTTACTTCAACTGTTCCATCATATGGTATAAGAGCTAATTTAGAACGAAGCTCAGCTCTTGTCCTTAAAAGGCTTTGTGTTTTCTCAAAGGTATTCATATTTTTGTCTCCTTAGGGAATATTCTTACATATATTATAATATTTTGTTCCCTAATTATCAATTATTTAGGGAATTTTTTTAAAAATCATATGTTTTGTTCCCTAAATTAATGCTATTAGCATTTTTTTACCTTAATTTTATCCTAATCCATGACCCGACAAACTATTCTGGATAGCTTCCTACGCTTAATGATTTAATTAGAACACAATCAATAACCCATCCATTTTTATTTTTCTATTATTTTAATAAATTCTTCTCTTTTAATTCCTTCGTTTTTAATAAGATAATTTGAAACTTTAATAATAGTATTTTTATACTTCTTCATTTGTCTTTTAACAAGTTTATAATTTTTCTTTAGAAATTTTATAGCTTTTCTTTCAAAATCTTTTTTTGAATATTCAGAAAGGTTATCTTTATTAAAATAGTTATTTGATGTACAAAAATTATTTATGCCATTAATGCATGTTCTATTTACCAGTCTATAAGAAAGGTTATACGCTTTTTCTATATCATCACTACACCCAACATCATGATATTTAGATACAATTTCTTCAGCAATTAGTCCAGCTAAAGCACCTCTTATTTGTTCAATTCTACTTTCTTTAGTTATATATTCCCTAGTATAAGAAAACACCGTATTTCCACCATCTTCATTAAAATAAATACGCAAAAATCTTTGAGTTTTGCAAAATAAATAGATATAAAGAGCGTGTCCTGCTTCGTGAACTGCTGATTTATTTATGATTTCTGGATTTGCTTTTTTGAAATATCCAGTGTTAAAAAAATCAATAGTATAAATAATGTTATCAATCGTGCACTTATTTCCAAATCTTAAAGAAGCATTACTAAGCGCTGATTTAATAAAGCAAACTGGATCATTTTTGAAAATTTGCATGAGTTCCGTTATGTCGCTTTCGCTTAAATCTATTTTATATTCATTTAAGAATTTAATTATGATTTCTTTTAAATCTTTATTGCTTTTTACCAAAAGCTTAAAATGCCTATCAAACCTTCCTGGTCTAACTAACGCTTCAGGTAAATCATCATAGAGGTTACAAGTTGCTAAAGTTAACACTTTTGATATTTCATATCCATCTAATTTAGCCATTAAAATACGTGATAACTTTGAGTCTTTTTCTACTAATTTATCGATTTCATCAATAATTACAATCGCATTCTTTTCTTTTGAAGCATTTTCATATGTTTTCACTACTTCATCAAGTACATTATCATCATTACCTTCAATTATAAAAATAGGATAGCCAAAAGTTTTTGAATATTCTCTCATTACATGTGTTTTTCCAGATCCAGGTACACCATAAAATAAGACACCTTTAGGAAGTGCTTTACTTACTTCATCATTTTTATCTACATTTAAATACCAATCACGAATTATCTTTAATTCATTTTTGATTTCTTCATATCCATATACATTTTTTAAAAATTCTTCTGCCATATTCTTTTCTCCTCTAGTAAGAAAAATATAACAAAAGTATTGTCCCATTTTTTGGACAGAGTAGACTTATTGCACTAATTTATGGACATATTTTTCAGCTTATTCATAACGCTTTAAAGCTTCTTTTAATCCTTCTTTTATTTTATCTACAAAACTAATTGGTGAGATAGCTTTAACTACATCAGCATATTGTAAAGTCCAATAATAAAGTGCAGTTTCATTGCATTTTACATGAGCAAGTATCTTTTCATTTTTATAACTAATTTTTGAATTCTCACCAAACCAATCTTTAACAATTAATATTCCTCTTTCATTATCAAGTTCAAATATAGCATCAATTGAATTTCCACCAAACATATAAATATGATCATTAATATATTTAGAAATTGAAAAATTTTTAATTCCTTCTTTTAAATCTTTCATTCTTTTTATATTCCAATCTTCTTTAATTTTTACATTAATCATATAATCAACACGGAAAGTTTGAAGAGCTCTATATTTCTCTCGATAATTGCAAAGTAAATAATATCTTCCAAAATTATTAATTAAATAATAAGGTGAAACTATGTATTCGTAGCCGTCTCTTCTAGTAGTTTCCTTTCCATTTTTATCATAAGCTAAATATTGAAAGCCAACTCTTTTACCAGTTTTCATTGCTTCATGAATGATTGAAATATTATAAAGAACTTCATTATTTATAGTTCGATTAATTTCTGATGATTTATAAATATAAGAATAATCTTTTCTTTGATATTTGCTAAAGCAATTAGAAACTTCATTTGCTATCTTTTTTGCTTTCTTTCCATCTATACTTCTACTTGAAAAGATAGCATCTATTAAAAAGGAAGCTTCCGTTAAATCAAAAGTTCTTGTTAATAAAGCAAAACCACCTTTACTTCCTTTATTGATATCATATCCAAGTTCTTCAAGTAGCATTAAAGATGAACCAACACTTTTTCTTTCAATTTCAATGCCATAAAGTTGGTTGACTTTATCCACAATTTCTTTTTGTGTTAAATAATGATTTTCATCCGTATATTCTTCTAAAACTTTTAAAATTAAAAGAATCGAACTTTTCTTATTTTGGATCATTTAATCACCTCGATTTATAAAAAACTTTCTTATATTTATAAAATTTCTATAAAGATATTTTAAGTTGTGTCTTTATATATTTAATATTAACAAATGTTCATAAATTTAAACATATCAATAAAAGAAAAGCACCAATTGTTTTAATTGTTATTATGTTTTCAAAAGTATGTTGCGTATTTGCAGTAATATTCCAATATATATTGCGTAATTGCATTTTTAATGTTATCTTAATAATGCGTAATTGCAAAAATATAATTATGAGGTGCTTTTATGATATTTAAAAGAAAAATATATGATAAATTACTTGAATGGAAAAATAAGTCAAATGGGAGAAAGGCTATATTAATTGAAGGTGCTAGACGTATCGGTAAATCTACAATCGCTGAAGAATTCGGAAAAAACAATTATAGAAGTTATGTAATCATAGATTTTTCAAAGGCATCTCCATCGATAAAAGAGGGATTCAATAATTATTTAAACGATCTTGATTCATTATTTATGATGATATCTTTAGAATACGGAGTGAATTTATATAATAGAGAATCTTTGTTGATTTTTGATGAGGTTCAAAGCTTTCCAAGAGCTCGTGAAGCAATCAAACATTTAGTAAAAGATGGAAGATATGACTACATAGAAACTGGTTCATTAATATCTATTAGAGAAAACACTAAGGATATTTTAATTCCATCTGAAGAAAAATCACTTCAAATGTATCCTATGGATTTTGAAGAATTTTTATGGGCTTTAGGTGAGGAAAGAATGATAGATTATATTAAGCAATGTTTTAATGACAAAAAACCACTATTAGACCCTTTGCATAAAAAGGCTATGTTTTTATTTAAGCAATATATTCTTGTTGGTGGAATGCCAAAAGTCGTAAGTGCTTATCTTGAAGATAATAAACAATTTGAAAATGTTGACGAAGAAAAAAGAGCAATATTAAAAACTTATAGAAATGATATTATGAAGATTGACCAAAATTATCAATCGAAAGTTTTATCAATTTATGATAGAATTCCAGGCTTTTTATCTAGCCATGAAAAAAGAGTAAAAATTAATTCGCTCGATAAGACTAATAGAGCAATTTCATATGAAGAAACTTTTTTTTGGTTAGCGGATTCGATGATTTGCAATGAATGTTTTTCTAGTAACGATCCAAATGTTGGATTGTCGTTAACAGAAAATAGAACATATATAAAGTGTTATATGAATGACACAGGACTATTATTTTCACACGCTTTTGACGAGTTTCCAGAAGTTGCAAAAAATATTTATTCTTCAATTCTTCAAGATAAGCTGTCAGTCAACAAAGGAATGCTTTATGAAAATGTCATTGCACAAATGCTTGTTGCATCAGGGCATAAACTATATTTTTATAATCATTACAGTGAAGAAAAGCATAGAAATGACATTGAAATAGACTTTATCATTATTAGAGGAGATAAAACAAATGTAAAGATATCTCCAATTGAAGTTAAATCCTCAAAAAAATATACAACTACTTCACTAGAAAAATTTATTTCAATGTTTAAAAAAAGAATAAGTAATTCTTTTATTATTCACCCAAAGAACTTATCTCTTAGAGAAGACGGAATTATTTGTATTCCAGCATATATGACATTTTGCTTATAATTAAATAAACAATAGTCAAATTTTACATTTAAAAGTTATTGATTCTTAATTGGTTTTAGTTTGTGATAATGTCAATATAAATATGCCATTTTTAGGAATTTAAATCAGCCAATTTTAA
>UQXJ01000042.1 GCA_900545015.1 uncultured Mollicutes bacterium
TCATATTTAATCTATTTTTTTGTGCATTTCAATAAATCGAATTTCCTATATTAAAATAAAAGAGGCATCTAAAACGCCTCCTTATAGTCACTAAATAAATATTTTGGAAAAAACTATTTAAGAACTTGTTTAATTCTTGCAGCTTTTCCTCTTCTTTCACGAAGATAGAAGATTTTACTTCTTCTTACTCTACCAACCTTTAAGACTTCAATGCTAGCAACGTTTGGTGAATGAACAGGGAATACTCTTTCAACACCGATTTTGTCTGACATCTTACGGACAATGAATGTTTCTGCAACGCCAGATCCTCTTCTTGCAAGTACAACGCCTTCAAAAGCTTGTAATCTTGACTTTCCGTTTTCAACGATTCTAACACTAACTCTAACAGTATCACCAGCTTTAAAGTGTGGGACATCTGTTCTTAATTGGGTACTAGCAACTTCTTTTACTAAATTTGTATTCATTTTGCTTTCCTCCTTCTTTTTCGTTCTCCTGACGTTCTTGTAAAGTGACATTTATATTGGACCGTCCGTAGCATCTTTTAAAAATGCTTAAATATAATATCAAAAAACTAGCATGAAAGTCAAAAAATATTTTTATAAATATTTGATAGATGTCAAGTAAAAGTACTTGACACTTAAACTTAGATTATTTATCATATGTAGCGTTAAAGGAGAAATTAATTATGGCAGTTAAAATTAGATTAGCTAGAAAAGGTAGACACGAATTACCATTCTATAGAATTGTCGTTGCAGACTCAAGATATGCACGTGATGGAAGATATCTCGACCAAATCGGTACATATGATCCTTCAAAAGGTGTTGCTAATGCAGCAATCAACGAAGAAGTCGCTTTAAAATGGTTAAATACAGGTGCTCAATATAGCGATACAATCAAAGCTATTTTTACAGCAAAAGGTTTAATTCAAAAATCAAAAGCTGAAAAAGCAAGTAACGCAGTTAAAAAAGCTAGTGTAGCTTATACAAAAAACAACAAAGAAGGTAAATAGTAATGGATTATTCAGCTTTAATTCATACAGTCGTTGATCCATTTATTAAAAATCCAAGTGCTTTACTTATTAGAGAAGTTAACACTGAAGATCAAAAATGCGATTTAACTTTACTTGTTTGTGCTGAAAGTTCTGATATCGCTCGCTTAATTGGTAAAAAAGGATGTGTCGCATTTGCAATTAGAGACATCGTTTCTATTGCTGGTAAGCTTGAAAATAAAAAGGTTCACATTAAATTTGAATCTTTTGATGAAGAAAAAAAGGACGGAGAATAATCTCCTTCCTTTTTTATGTTTAATTGATTATGGAAAAATATTTAAAAGTAGGAACTATATTAAAAACAATTGGTCTTAAAGGAGACGTTAAAGTCTTTTCGACTACTTCTTTTAAAGATATTAGATATAAAAAAGGAAATGTACTTTTTGTACTTATTAATGGTGAATATAAATCACTAACAATCGAATCTCATTCATTTAAAGGTGGCAATTTTGATCAAATAAAATTTAAAGAAATCAACTCAATTGAGGAAGCAGAGAAACTTCTTTCACATGATTTTTTTGCTTTAAAAGATGAAAGTATTTTATTTGAAAATGAATTCTTTTATGAAGATTTAATTGGATTAGAAGTTTATGATTCTGATTCAAACAAGCTTGGAACTGTTGCTTCTGTTGAAGAATTTCCAGCTCAAATAACGCTTAAAATTTCTAAAAAGCCTGCAAAAGGTGAATTTTTTGTACCTTTTAATGATTTTTTTATTAAAAACGTAGATTTAAAAAATAAAAAAATAACTATTAATGTTATAGAAGGATTAATCGATTAATGGTATTTAAAATACTTACATTATTTCCTGAAATGTTTGATTCTTTTTTTAGTAGTTCTATTTTAAAAAGAGCTATTGCTAAAGGACTTATTGAAATTAAAGTTATCAATATTAGAGATTATACTCTAGATAAATATAATAGAACTGACACTCCTCCTATTGGTGGTGGAGCTGGTTTAATTATGAAATGTCAACCTATAATTGACGCCTTAAAAGCAAATTCTACTCCTTCTACTCATAAAATTATTATGTCCCCTCGTGGATATAAATATGATCAAAAAAAGGCAGTTGAGTTATCAAAAAGTTATAATGAAATACTTATTTTATGTGGTCACTATGAAGGTATTGATGAAAGAGTTTACGATTATTTTGATGAATCAATTTCACTAGGTGATTTCATTCTTACAGGTGGAGAACCTGCTGCTATTTCTATTGTAGATAGTGTTTCAAGACTAATTGATGGCGTTATAACTAAAGAAAGTATTGATGAAGAAAGTTTTGATAATGGTCTATTAGAATATCCTCAATATACTGAACCATATAATTTTGATGATAAAGAAGTTCCTGATATTCTTTATTCAGGAAATCATGAAGCAATTAAAAAATGGCGTAAAAAAGAAGCTATAAAGCTTACAAAAAAATTTAGAGAAGACTTATATAATTCATATAATTTCAGTAAACAAGATAAGAAATTGCTTCAAGAAATTAATGAAGGCGTTACTCCTAAGTGGGAGGAAGATGCCTTAATTAAAGGCCATAAATTTATAAAAAAATAGATTTAGTTTTACCTAAATCTATTTTTCATTTGTTTCATCTTATTGATGTCCATTTTGCCATTAGCGCCACGCATTTCTTTCATCATCATTTTCATTTGTTCATACTTTTTAATGACTTTATTAATGTCAGCGTTTGTTTTTCCTGAGCCTTTTGCAATACGAACTTTACGGCTATTTTTTAAAATTTCAGGATGTGCTCTTTCTTCATAAGTCATTGAATTAATAATAACTTCGAAGTTTTTCATTTCTTTTTGGGCTGCATCTAATTGTTCTTCGCTTACTTTAGGCATGCCTGGAATAAGTTTCATAAGTCCTCCAAGGCTTCCTAATTTTTGAACTTGTTTCATTTGTTTAAGCATATCATCAAGAGTAAATTCGCCCTTCATGATCTTATTAACATCTTTTTTAGCTTCTTTTTCATCGATATTTTGTTGGACTTTGTCAATTAAAGTTAAAACATCCCCCATTCCAAGAATTCTTTCAGCCATTCTATCTGGATAGAAGACATCTAATTCATTGATTTTTTCACCAACACCGATAAATTTAATTGGGACTCCAGTAACATGAGCAATGCTTAATGCAGCACCACCTCTTGAATCGCCATCCATTTTAGACATAATAGCGCCAGTTAAACCAAGTGTTTCATTAAATACTTTAGCAACGTTAACACTATCTTGGCCAGCCATTGCATCAGTTAAAAGAAGAATTTCATCTGGTTTAATATCATTTTTAATACGTTTTAATTCATTCATTAAAACTTCATCAATTTGAAGACGACCAGCAGTATCAATGATTAAAACATCATAGTGATCGTTATACGCTTTTTCTTTTGCAATTGTTGCAATTTTAACTGGATCTTCCTTAGTTCCCATATTAACTAAATCAGCATTAATAGATTTAGCTAATTGGTCTAATTGATCAACAGCAGCAGGTCTATAAACATCACAAGCAGCTAAAAGGACTTTTTTATTTTCTTTATTTTTCATTAAGTAAGCAAGTTTAGCAGCTGTTGTAGTTTTACCACTTCCTTGTAAGCCAACAAGTAAAATAATTGTTGGTTTATTCTTGTTATAAGTTAATTTAGAATCAGAACCACCAAGCAAACTTACAAGTTCATCTCTTACTATTTTAATAACCATTTCACTAGAATTTAATTTATCAAAAACTTGTTCACCTAATGCTTTTTCTTTTACGCTATTAACGAATTCTTTTACAACTTTATAATTAACATCAGCTTCAAGAAGTGCAATTCTAACTTCTTTAAGCATTTCATCCATATTTTTATCAGTTAATTTCGATTCACCTTTAATCTTTTTAAGTGCTCTAGTGAATTTCTCTTGTAAAGCCTCAAATGCCATATAATTCTCCAATAATTTCTTCTTTATCTTTTTCTGAAATATTCGTTTCATCAAGTAGTTTTACAATTTTACGATATTTATCGTGTAATTTTAATTTTTCTTCGTATTGTTTTAATTTAATAATTGAATGATCAATCGTATCAAGAACAGCACTTCTTGATATTTTTAATTCATCGCTTAATTCTTTTAAAGATAAATTATAAGAAAAATATTTTTCCATAATATCTCTTTGTTTATCTGTTAAAAGGTTTTTATATAAATCAAATAATTCGTTTATATAGTTAAATTCATTAATATCAAGCATCTTTAATTAAGCCACTGCACAATCCATATAAGTATTTGTCTAAATCAAATTCTTCAAGATCATCCATTCCTTCACCAAGTCCAATAAATCTAACAGGTATGCCAAGTTCTTCTCTAATCGCTAAAATAATTCCACCTTTACTAGTTCCATCCATTTTAGTAATGACAATGCCAGTAATATTAATTAATTCTTTAAAAGCAGCTGCTTGTAAGACACCGTTTTGTCCAGTTGTTGCATCAATAACTAAGAAACATTCAGGTTCATGATCGATAAGTTTTTTTGTGACTGTATAAATCTTTTTAAGTTCATCCATTAAATTTTTCTTATTTTGAAGTCTACCAGCTGTATCAACAATAATTAAATCAACGTCTTTAGCAAGTCCTTCTTTTATGCCTTTATAAGCAACGCTAGCAGGATCTTCTGAATCATTTCCAGTAACAATTGGCATGTTTAGTCTATCAGCCCAGACTTTTAATTGTTCTTTAGCACCAGCTCTAAATGTATCAGCAGCAACTAATAAAACTTTTTTATTTTGCTTAATGTATCTATTAGCTAATTTAGCAATTGTAGTTGTTTTTCCAACTCCATTAACGCCTGTCATAAGTAAAACTTCTGGTTTTTTATCAAAAGAAAGTTCGTTTTTAATATCTCCACCTTCTTTTAAATAATTAAGGAACATTTTATCAACGAGCATTTCATTGATTTCTTTTGGATTAGAAATATTTTCTTTTTTTGATGATGCTAATAATTCTTCGATTGTATTTAAAGTAAAACTAATGCCACAATCAGCTTCAATTAAGATTTCTTCAAGTTCATCAAAATAATCAGAATTCACTGATTTATATTTTTTTGTAAGTTCATCTAATTTATTTGAAAAATTCTTACGTGATTTTTCTAATCCTTTATCATATTTTTCTAAAGTTTTAGTATCTTTTATTGATTCTTCGTTTTGAACTTCTTGACTAGCATTTTTCTTGCCAAATTTTTCTTTTAAAAACTTAAATAATCCCATAATTAAAGTACTGCCTTTTTACTTAAAGCTTCTTTAGCTGCATTTTGTTCAGCTTGTTTTTTGCTCTTTCCTTCTCCTCTTCCTAAAACAAGCCCATTGAACTTAACTTCAACAAAGAAAGTTTTATTGTGTGGAGGTCCTTTTTCATCTATTACTTTATAAATTACTGATTCGCGGTATTCAGCTTGCATAGCTTCTTGAAGAATACTCTTATAATCTTTTAAATCAGTTAATTCAAAGTTTTTAACATCATCACCATAAATGTTTCTTATAAATCTTGTGGTAAATTTAATACCTTGATCAAGATATATAGCACCAATCACAGCTTCAAAAATATCTTCAAGAATTGAATTATGTTTTGTTGCTTCTTCAACTGTCAATGAATGTCCTGCTCTAATGAAATCAGTATAATTCTCTCTTCTAGCAAGGTTTGCTAAATATTCCGTTTGAACTAGAAAGCTTTTAGCTTTTGTTAAATCGCCTTCTCTCATTTCAGGATGAGTTTTAAAAAGCGTACCTGCAATAACAAAACCTAAAACGCTATCTCCAATAAACTCCAGTCTTTCATAGTCATGGTGATGTGTTTTTGCATCACTATTAAATGAAGAATGAGTAAAAGCCATCTCATATAATTCTTTATTACGTGGCTTAATATTATATTTTAAGAAAAAATCATTCAGATTTTTCATTGTTTAAGCCTTTCTTTATTTTTTCTATAACATTAACATCAGCAAGCATATAAGCATTCTTTAAAGCACTTAAAAATGATCTTACATCGCTGCTTCCATGTGCTTTAATGACAATTCCATTAACGCCCATAAGCATTGCTCCACCAACATTTTTATAATCCATTTTTTCTTTAATTTCATTTACACCACTTTTTGCAAATAAATATCCAATCATTGTTAAAATATTCTTTTTGAAGCCGTCTTTTAACATTTTTGACATTGCTTTTGCTGTTCCTTCAACAGTTTTTAAGAAAATATTGCCCGAATAGCCATCTGTAACAAGAACATCAACACCACCAAAAAGTGGATCTCTGCCTTCGATATTCCCTTTAAAATTAATTTCCTTGCATTCTTTTAAAAGTGGGTACGCTTCTTTATTTAAAGGAGAACCTTTTTCTTCTTCTGTTCCGTTTGATAGCAAAAATACTTCTGGATTGTCTTTTTTATATAAAATTGAGTAATAAATTTTGCCCATAATAGCAAATTGAACAAGTTCTTCTTTTGTATTTGAACTGTTTGCACCTAAATCGCAAACAACAAATTTCTTATTTTTATCAATTGTTGGGAATGAAGTAATTAAACAAGGTCTAGTTATTCCTTCTAATCTTTTAATTTTAAAAATTGAAGCACTTAATAAAGCGCCTGTGCTTCCTGCTGAAATAATAGCGTCACAGTTATTATCTAGATACGCTTTAATTGCAACCATCAAACTACTTGTTTTATCCTTTAATGCAGTTAAAGGATTAACATCCATTTTTAAAACTGTATCACTATGTAAAATATGTACATTTTTAAATGAAGAAAAATCAGTTAATTTTGTTTCATCTCCAACTAAAAATAATTCGACATCATCGTGTAATTTTATAAATTCTTTTGTAGCGCCGATAGTAGCATCAAGGCCATTATCTCCACCCATCATATCAATAACAAATTTCATAATTATTACTCCAAAATTCTTATAAATTATACCATAGTACAAACTTATCAAAAAGTACGAAAACCAAATAACCTATTTCACACTTCTTAAAGGCTTATATAATAGATTAATTTGTTTTTAAGAATAAATTAAAAGCGTGATTTGAATCACGCTTATAAAATTAAATTTAAATTATTCGACACCAACAATATATGAATATACAGGTTGGTTACCAATTCTTACATCGAAATCGCAATCTTTAAATTCTTTAGAAAGGAATTTTTCAACTCTTTCTTTTTCTTTATCGTTAGCGACATCTTCTCCAAGAATTACAGTAATAACACAGCTATCTTCATCAACCATGTGCTTTAATAAATCTTTTAAAGCATTAAATTTGTCTTTATGGCAAGCGATAATATCTTTTGAATCTAAAATAGACATATATTCGTTCTTTTTAACTTTAACACCACTAATTTCAGTATCTTTAATAGCGAATGTAACTTGTCCAGATTTAACAGTAGATAATGCATCGGTCATAACATCAGTATTATCTTTAACACTTAAGTCAGGATTAAAATTCATAGCACTAACAACACCTTGCATAATAGTTTTACTAGGAATAACTACAACGTTAACTTTTCCTTCTAAAACTTCTTTAGCTTGATTAGCTGCCATAATAATGTTTCCGTTATTTGGAAGAATGAAAATATTCTTTGCATTAGCTTTTTCAATAACATTTAAGAAATCATTTGTTGATGGGTTCATTGTTTGACCACCACTAACAATATAATTTGCTCCAACTTCTTCAAATAAAGCATCAATACCTTTACCACTACTTGTAGCAATAACAGCATATTCTTGCTTTGGTGTTTCTTTAACTTCTTTTGGTGCAGCTAAAGGAGCTTTATTTAATTCACTAGCAGCCATATGCATACCGTTTTTATTTGCTTCATTGAATAAAATTTCGTTATGTTGTTCTGTCATGTTTTCGCATTTTAATTTAACAAATTCACCAAATTGTTGTGCATAATTGAAAATATCACCAGGTTTTAATGTGTGAACATGTACTTTAACAATGTCATCATCTTGAACAACAACTAAAGAATTACCATGCGCATTTAAAACACTTGTAAATCTATTTTTATTAAATACTTTTTTAACACTGTCTGGTCCTAAACGCATAATAAATTCAGTACAATAGCCGAATTCATCATTTTCATCATTTGCTTTAACTTGTGCAGAACCTTTTGTATCAATTGCAGTTGCTTCATTTCTTTCAATTACATCTCCATGAATAGCACTTTCCATACCTTCAAGGATTGTAACTAAACCAGCACCGCCACTATCAACAACGCCAACTTCTTTTAAAACAGGAAGAAGATTTGGTGTACGTTCAAGACTTTCGCGAGCTTCTTCTAATAAAATAGAAAAAGCATCTTCAATACTCATTTTTTCTGTTGCATCATTTAAAAGCTTAGCACTTGCTTCTCTAATGACAGTTAAAATTGTTCCTTCAACTGGTTTAATAACTGCTTTATAAGCAACTTTTCTACCGTTGTCAAAAGCTTCAGCTAATCCAACAGCATTAATTGATGTTTTATTTTCTAAGCTATCAGCAATTCCTCTAAAAATTTGACTAGTAATAACACCACTGTTGCCTCTAGCGCCCATTAATAAGCCTTTAGAGAAAGTTTTAGCAACACTATATAGATCATCATCGAACTTATTAACAACTTCTTTCATACCGCTAGTCATTGTTAAGTTCATATTCATACCTGTATCGCCATCTGGGACAGGGAATACGTTTAATGCATCAACTTCAGGATAATGATTATACAAATTATTAGCACCACTAATAACCATCTTTTTAAAGATTTTACCATCTATAAACTTCATATTTTACCTCAATAAATTAAAGTTCACGAATTTCGTCAACGTATACATTTACTCTAGTAAACAATTCTCCATATTTTTTAGATAAGATATAAGTTAAACGTTTGTTTACTTCTGTGACAATTTCGCTTATTTTTACTCCATATGCACACACTAAATGGACATCTAAATAAAACTTGTTTTTTTCCTTAGAAACAAAAACACCGTCAACATAGTTATCTCTTTTTAAAATAACTAATTTATTTCTTAACGAATCTCCACTCGTTAAGCCAACTACACCATAACATTCAATACATGTTTCTCCTACAAGTGCAGCTACTTCTTGTACATCTAATGTAATTTTTAAATTCTTATTTAAAGTTTCTTTTTTTTCCATAATTAACACGCTAATTTAATAGCCCCAATATTATATCATACTTTTAAAATTTTAAATATAAGAATGGGAAGGCAGGATATGACCTGCAATTTTTCAAAAAAAAGAGCCCAGCGACTTGCTATTCTTGCCTTTCGGCTACCTTCGCCACTAC
>UQXJ01000043.1 GCA_900545015.1 uncultured Mollicutes bacterium
CTAATTTACTCGTTAAAGATTAGGCCTAGTATAATTTTTTCGGGAGTTTAGGTTAGTAAAAACATTTTATTTTAATGCTTTATCGAGTTATCAATACATGTTAGAATATTTAAGCGCTCGAATGGCGGAACGGTAGACGCGATAGACTCAAAATCTATTGTCTGTGAGGATGTAGGGGTTCGAGTCCCCTTTCGAGCACCACAACTTATATTGGTACGATGGAAATCGTATTTTTTATTATCTATACATTATTTTGCCGATATTTAAATTACAGTTTTAGATAGTTAACATGCGTTACTATTTCTTAAAATCATTTACCACATTTTTTAGTTGTGTAGCGTTATACCTTTTAATACTATTTGCTTGCAGCATTATTAAATAAAAAAGAACTAAAATAAGAAAATTGAATAAGTTTAAAATTTATACTTAAATTTTAGAAACGAATATCATAACTATTTAAGCTTATCTATTAAATTTAACTTATCGTCTTATCATTCTTACATAATTTAAATTATGTATTTGTCCTTAATACGCTCATTTCGTAAAAATTTTTATTATAAATTAGCATCGAATTGTACTTCACTATTCAAATAAAACTCCAATTATTTTTATATTATCAAAAGTAATTTATTTGCCTTCGATAACATTGATTGGCTGTTCTAAAAGTAATTTTTTAGAAGATAAAATCGAAACAACAATAGCAGTTAAAACAAAAAGAGCAAAAAGCGAAAAGAACGATAAAGGAGTAATAACAAAAAGTGTAATTCTTATTTGAGAATTAATTAATGCAATTATTATTCCTAATGCCGTCAAAGAAAGTATTAGTTCCACCACACTAACTATAATTGATTGTATTGTAACAAGTAAAGCAAGACACAATTTTGAAGCACCCATCGCTTTTAAAATTCCTAAATCTTTTTCCATTGTTTTTATATTTGCATAAAAAAGATTAAGAGAAATAATAAGACTAATAAATATTAGAATTCCTATAATCGCCCAAGAAATTAGCATAAAATATCCTGAAAAGACATTAATAAGATATGTACATCCCGTATATCTATTGCTCAAAGATACATAGTTTTCCTTGCTTATAGATAATGCTTTTAAAAAATTATAATCTGATTTTACTTTTCCGTGTAATTTTATATAAAAAGTATTTGGATTTTTAAATTGTTCTCCTGAAATTTGGTTGTGTTTCGAAAAACCAGGCTTAAGATAAATATATTGCGAAATTGAGTCACCATTTTTCATATTATTATAATACTCATAGTCGTTTTTATTTTGGAAAGTAGGTTCGTTAAATAAATAAGGTCGGTAAAACTCATCAGATCCATCTATAGCCGAAAAAATTCCAACAATTGTATAACCGAGACATGTATTTTTTCCTATTATATCATCGATTTTTTGAGGATAAAAAACTTGTTCTTTATTTGTGCTTGTCTCTTTAACCTCTACTAAACCATATTTAAGTATAAGTTCTGCGGTCAAACTATTAATTGCTATTTCATTATAATTTTCAGGGAATCTATTTTGAGTGTCTTTCGAAAGATAAGGACAAGGTATAAGTCCAGCTACTTCTTTAGCGTTCTTAGAGTCAATCTCTACACCATTGTTTGATATTTTTAAAGAATAGCTTCCGTAAGTCGTGTAATACTTATGACTTATAATGTCTGAAACTTGTTCCTCTTCTTTTCCTCGAACATCTACAGCTGGGCAAGCATAGCCATTCGTATACTCATCTATGGCAAATAATTGATTATCACTAAAAGGGATGCTCTTATTTTTTTTAAAATAAGTGTCGTGATCATTATAGCTTAAAACATTAGTGATAAATGCGCCATATTCGTTATTAGAAAATTGAGTTTGCAGTAGCACTTTATTTGTGTCACATGTTTGAAATAAAAAAGCAATAGAGAATAATATTGCAGTTACAGTCGAAAGAATAAAAGAAGTTATTAATCTTATTTTCTTGTTTTTTAGGTTTATTAGTGAGAATTTTAAAGCATTTTTAAATGAAAGAAAGCCTTTTTTTAATACGCCAATTTTATTTTCGCTTTCTTTTGAGACCTCACAATTGCCTTTCAAAACATTAGCTTTGCCACCTTTAATTTCTATAATTTGATCTACAAAATCGCAAAACAAATCCTTTTGATGTGAGGAAACGATTATGCATTTTGTTAATGAAAGTCGTTTGAGAAGAAAAACAATTTCTTTAGCATTTTCTTCATCTAGAGAACTTGTTGGTTCATCCATAATAAGTATTTCTGGGTTTTTGATAAGTGCACGAGCAATAGAAAATCTTTGCATTTGACCAACTGAGAGTTCATAAGGTTTTCTTTTTAAAAACTCTTCAATTGAAGTTCCGTTATCAGGTAATCCAACCGATTTTAGAATTTCACAAATATTTTTTTCTGTCATTTTTTCATTACAAAGATCAAAAGAAAATTTAAGATTATCTTTTAACGAAAGTGAACTAATTAAGTTCATTTGTTGAAAAACAAACCCTATCTTAGTATTTCTAATAGAATCAACATTTTTCTTTGTTATTATTGTATCATCATAAAGCACTTCGCCACTGTTTGGAGCATCAAGCCCGCCTAAAATATTTAAAAGTGTCGTTTTGCCTGTTCCACTTTTCCCAACAATTAAGCAAAAAGATGGTGAAGGTATTTTAAAAGTTATGTTTTTGAAAACATAACTTTTATTTTTATAGTACTTTCCTATATTGACTATAGAAATCATAAACTATTATTTCTCTACAACGCTTTGATATGTAGATAAAGTACCATTCGTATTCAAATTATCAGCATAAGTTATAATTCTATATTTTCCTTTAACATAAGATGTGGTTATAGATGTAGCAAACCAATTCTCAGTAATATCTACAATAACATATGAATATGAAGAAATATTAATCGATTTAACATCATTTATATTTGCCCAACTTTCAGCGTCGCCTTTAAAACACATCTTAGAATTATAAAACATTTTTATTTCAACCGACGAAGTGTTTCTCACTTTAATTTTCCAAGTGTTACTAGATTTTGAATTTATGCTCAAGGAAAGGAATCCATAGTATGGCATGCTTATTCGATATGTATTATAACTGTCATTAATATCTTTTGGTAAACATCCAAGAGATAGATAAACATCATTACCATTTGCATCTTTTTTAACGCCAATATCAATTCCTGCATATTTCCATGACGCATAAACAAGCTCTGAGCAGTACCATTCTGTCGAATTTATGCTGGTATTTAACCTATATATATTAAGAGAGTATGGCTTTCCGATTTGCTTCTTTGCGAAATAAAGTGCAGAATCAATTTTCGAAGCGTTGCTGTTAGATACTCTCAATATTTCACATTTATAAGCTGTCATTCTTAAATCATCTAAAAATCCACGTTGGACGCCTCCACCTACCGCTTCAACAGTTTGAATGTAATTACCATATGAAGAATTTTGAGTGGTATTAGTGATTAAAGCGCTATGTCCACTATTAAAAAGAATGGTTTCAGTTTCCCAAACAATGTCGCCTTTTTTTAATAATGAATAATCATAGACAGAATAATATGGTTGACGTCCGAAAGAAGACATAGGAGTATTGCTATAATCGTAACTATCTTTCAAAATATAATCCGCATCTTGTGAAGACGAACCGCCACCCGAGCCACCGCCAACGCTACAGGTAGAAACTCTTTGAGAAGTTGCTCCATAAAGTGTTTCATAAACCGAATCATAATTTCCGTTGTCATAAGCTAAATTTAAGGTAAAATCGTAAAGATTTCTATCGCTGTCATCAGCATAATAAGAATCATAAAAATCATCAAAATTTATAGAAGGATTTTCTGAATCACCAATACCCAAATGATAGTAGCATTCAAGAACATCCATATAATTGAAGACATCATTTTCCTTAATTTTATTAGTTTCTTTTTTGCTGTCTAAGAATAAAGAGTGGCTATCAGAAACTTTTTGATTTGGAAAAGATAAAGAAATCAATCCTATTGAAAGAATCATTATTAAATTTCTACATTTCATGTATTTTGTTCCCTTATTTTTAATAATTTAATACTAACATATAGTTTATATTAAATCAATCAAAATATTTCAAATTTCCATTTTCTACTTATTTATATACGATTATGAAATAACTTTTTCATGAATTGTGTTGATATAAAGGCTCCTTTGATAAAAATAAAATCAAAAAGAACAAGGGAATTATTCTTTATTATCGTTTAATTCATCTTGTTCTTTTTTAGTTGCTAATTCTTTATATTTTTGGTCTAAAACCTTTTCAAAATCGTAATTCGCTTCTTTTACTTTCTTGTTTAATCGAATAAAATTGCCTTTTTTCAATAAATATATCGAAAAAATGAATAAAATAAATGAAAGGCCACACATTATTACGCACACCCATCCCATTAAGTTGTCAAACCCTTCTATAGCTAAAGGGAGTGTTAAGAATATAAGGAATAAAATTATACTAATAGCTGCAAGTATTCCACCCACAGCAAAATAGAATTTTGAAGATTTATGTCGTTTATTGTTGTAATTATTCATCTTGGTTCTCTAATTTATCAATTTTTTTAGCAATTTTTTCAATATCAAATCTCTCAATCTTCTCTTTCATTCTTGTTATATTATTTGAAATTTGTACATTAATTGTTTCAATAATTTTATTGTTTGCTTCAGCAATCTTTTCTGCTTGTTTCGATATAATCCCAATATTATTTTCTAAACTCTTAACTTGATCGTCTAAGTATTTTCTCTTCATATCATTAAATTCTTCAATAATACTAGCTGTTGCTTTAAACTTTTTATTTTCTTTTTCTTTTTGAACTAATAAATTAGAAAATTTTCTAGTTAGTGCATAAATTAAAGATAAAAATGTAATGAAATATTGAGGTCTAACCATATACATATTTTCATAACCAGCAATTTTTCTTATAGGAGCGTCATTATTATTTGTCCATTCAAGTTCACTAACAAGTAATGCATATTCACACCCATTTTTAACTCTATCTTTATCTAATTTATCATAATAATCTTCATTTTTCTTTCTATTAACAGAAACATTAGATTCATTTTTCATTTCTAAGCAAACACTAGAAAGTGGTGCAGCACTATTTTTTAAATCATCATTATCTTTATATATTTTAAATAAGAAATCAGGTTTAGTTCCTTTTATATCTCCAGCATTTTTAATTACTTCATTAGCTTTTTCAAATGTTGTATTTTCAAAACCAGAAGTTGAATAATTTTGATATTCAGAATAACACCAAGTTTCAAGTTCTTCTCCTAATTGTTTTACATTTAATTTTGATTTTGTTAATTGAAGAGTGCTTAATTGTTGTTTTAAGTCCTCAATATTCTTTCTAAGTTCTTCTTCTTTTAATTGATGTTCATCATTAAGTTTCTTTTCTTGTTTTAAAAGCTCAAGGTCTAAATTAGTTTGAATTTTGTCTTTTTCATATTTTACATTTTCAATTTCTTTTTGATATTTATTAGTTATATCACTTTCACGTTTAATAAAATCATTTTTTAAAGAAAGGGCTTTATTTTCAATTTCACGATCTCTATTATCATTTAAAATTCTAATTTGTGTTTTTAATTCATTTATTTCTTGATCATATTTTTCTTTTATTTTGTGCTCTAAAGTATCAAGTTCATAACTTTTTTCTTTATTGTATTTATCTTGATTATCAGCAATTTTCTCTTTTAATGATCTAATTTCAGAATCATATTGTTTTTTAAGAATATCTTTATCTTTTTCAAATAATTCTTCCTTTGATGCTATTACTTTGTTTATTTTTTTAGCATATACTTCATCTTTTTTATCTAAAATAGCTTTATTAATCGCTGTTGTATCAACATCAAGGATATCATTTAAATCAATTTGATCACCTGCACTAGCATCTTCAAGTAATTCAATTACTGTTTGATTAATAGCTTTAACTTTAATAAATTTTCCCATTATAAGCACCTCTTTCTTTTATGAATATTATAAATTTTTATAGCAGTTTTTACTATCATTAAGAACACAAAAAAGTATTTTTAGGTATATCATCGAATCTTAAAAAGTGGCACATCAATGCCACTTTTTAAACTAATATTTTTTAATTAAATCTAGCAATTTCGTCTTTCTTAATAAGGACTTTATATAATTTGCCTAAAGATACTACAAAATCTTTTTTATCTTCATATGTTTGTCCATCTAAAGTTATACGAATATTGTATTTTTCCTTATCATCATCACTTGGATAGCCATATCTATCGATAAGATGAGTCTCACCTTCACTTGAATAAAGGAACAATCCTGAAACCCATTTTTCTGTGTATTCTTTAACATATTTTTTAAGAGTTGAGCCTGTGACATAATTAGTTTCTCTTAAATCAAGAACATAAGCTTTTTTAGAATTAATTAATGGCTGAGCATAGTAAGTTGTAGGTGAAGTTGAGAACATTTCTTCATCAGTAACTTTCTTTTTCATTTGCTTATCATAGTAAAGTTCTAAATCATTAGCTTTAGCAATTGAATTAACTGTTACATTTAAGTCTTGTCTAAATGCTTTTTTCCAAAGATAATCATCAAAAGCTATATTTATATAGCCATCTTCATAAGCGGTTGGTGTTTCTTTATTTTCAATAATAGTTTCATCATAAGTTTTACTATCAAAGCCATAATCAAAGGAAACTAGAGCATTCATTTGATTTTCACTACTATTTGCTTCATTAATAGCTTCTTCTTTAACTTTATTAATTAATTGATACGAAACAAATGTATCTTTATTAAAGTTAAAATACATATCTCCTGTTTCTTCTCCTAATTTAATTCCTCTACTTGAACTATAAGATAATCCTCCACCATAAATTAACATGCTATAAAGATTATCTTTAATTTCTATATCAAAATTAAAATCAGATGAGTTTTCATTAAAAAGCTTTAATATAATTGGTATCATCTCTTTTGCTTCTTGATATGAATCCATTCTCAAGAAAATATTTGTTAAAGAATTTTCTTCTCCATAAAATAAATCGCCAAGTAGTGCCCAGGGATTAAAAGCACCACCTGAATTTACATATTCTTTATCAGCGTAACTTGAGTTTGTAGAATCAGGCGTTCCTTCATAAAGAATAAATTTTTCTTCTTTTATTTCAGCCTTTTTAAATGTTTTTTCTGCTGTAATCCATTTTGAAGATACAGGATCATATGCTTCGCTAAGACTTGTTTCAAGAAGCTTTCCAGTCGATGGTTCACTAGTTAATAATGATGACATTCTCATCTTCATTTCTCCATCAACCATTTCCATACTTTGCTTTGCTGTTAATGGACCATTATATTCAAGTGATTTAGCTAAAGATTTTTTGATTATTTTCCAAGCTTCTTCTTTAGCTTCATCTTTTATATATCCACACACAGAGCAACTTAAAATTCCTTCATTATTTTTTGCAAAATTATGAGGTTCAAAGTCAAAACGAATATCCTCTTCACACGAGCAGGAATGGTAATGTCCTATTTCATCTTTTGAGTATGCTTCTTGTTTTAAATGTTCATGAACATTTTCTTGTTTGCCACATGAAATAAGAAGAAATGGCAAAAAAAGCAACGAATGTTTTTTGTTAATTTTCATATTTCTCTCCTTGATTTCATTAAACTAAATTTTAATAAAATTGAAAAGATTTTTTTATTTGATAGAAAATTTAAGAAATTATATTTTTTGTTGTTCATTCTTATTTATTATTTATTATTAGCGACTACTAGTTTTCTATATATAAAACATTTTTTCAACACCAGCACATTATATTCAGTTTAAAACCATATACATATTATCAATTTATTCAATCAAATGTAGTAGATATTTATAAAACCTTATTTATAGGAAAAAGGCGTTTATCAATCAACTTCAAAAAAGGAAACTTAAATTAATATTTCAGGCTACATTATGCAAATAAAAATTAACGAAATAAAAAGATTGTTAAGATATTTCGATAAATCATTCTCAACAATCTCATTTTATTTATGCTTTTCTACTCAAAGTAACTTTACAAGAGTTTTTAAGAAATTTACTGACTCAGCTCCCTTTGAATATAGACAAACGCACAAGCATTATTAATCAATGAAATTAATTATTTAGTTTCAATACCTTTTAGTCTTTTAATTGATTTAATTAAACTAAATATTGTGCATCCTTCTGCAATTAAGATAAATACTAAATTTAAACCAATATCAGCAATGAAAGCTCGTTTGAATTCTTCAACATTTGCAAGGCAATATGCTAAAGCAGCAAAGCTCTTATATTCAGTAACTCCAGCATTAATCAATTCATTTTCAGCAGTCATTGAATATATTATTGTAAGTCCACCAAGAATTATGATTAATGTAGAAACAAAGCTCATAATAATCATTACGTAATTTGCTTTCCCACCAAACCTTTTATATAAGAAAGTTCCTAGAAAAATTGAAAGCAAAGAAGATACAGCTGATACATAGCCTAAAAGAGCAAGAATTATTGTTGCAACTAATCCAGCAACAGCTCCAATTAAGACTCCGCAAAAACCTTTAAAATAATTATTTGGAGCATTTTTAAATTTTTCATTATCTTGTTTAACTGAATCATTAAGTGATGCAATCGCATTATTTGATAAAGTTATTTTTGCATTTGTATCTGGGATAATAATAGTTTGCGAATTTGTTTCATCTATTTTTTCACTAGATTGAGGGCAAACGTCTTTTTTAGGAGCATTTATAGATTCTAAAGTTTCTAATATTTTAGGGAGTACTTTTTCTAATTTTTTCTCAAATGATTTTGCAGTAAGTGAACCAATCATTATTGTCACGCCCCAATCAAAAACATGTGTTTGAACAAGATGAAATTTATATGATTTCATTTTTTTAATAAATTCATTCTTTTGTGCTTCTGATAAATATGTTAAAAATATAAAAAATGGGCCACCAGCAAGTGAATTATTAAAGACATTTACTTCATAGTCATCAATAAAACCATAACCATGATTTTTATCAAACTCAAAATTATATTTGCTAAGTCCGTTTACAATATGTTTATTCATTTTTATTTCCTTTCATTTTTAATAAGTTTCTTTAATTATATATCTATCAATACAACTTACCTATGCTTTAATTATTTTTTATGAAAAGTTTATATAAAAATGATTCAAAATAAAAGCAA
>UQXJ01000044.1 GCA_900545015.1 uncultured Mollicutes bacterium
CGACGTCATCGCCTGCGTTTAATTTATCTGTTTTTTCAAAGCCTGCAAGTTGTATTGCTGACTTTTCAACGAGATTTTCTTTTTCATAATCTCCATAAGGAGTTTGCGTATAAATTTCAACAACAGATTTACCTGCAACTTCACCAGTATTCTTTACGTTGACGGTAACTGTGAGGGTACCATCACCATTATCTTTAACGCCCTTTAAGGTTTGTGCAAAAGTAGTGTAGGAAAGTCCGTGTCCAAAAGGATAAGTTACTTCCTTAGCATAATCCCAAGCACCTTTTGAAGCGTAAACTCCTACAGTGGAATTTGCTCCATATCTATTCAAAATTACGTCCTCGTAACGGGTTTCATAATATTTATAACCTACGTAAATATTTTCCGCATATACGAGATTATTGGTGCTCATCGCGCCGAAATTTTGCATTGCAGGGGCAGAAAGTGAACTTGTAGAATATGTATCGACTAATTTACCTGAAGGATTAACTTCGCCAGTAAGTAAATCCGCCACACCATAGAAACCGGTACTCATTCCAGGGCCTCCAATCCAAAGGCAGGCGTCTACTTTGTATTCATCGAGCCATCCGACTTCCATAGTATTACAAGTGTTGAGAAGAACTATAATCTTATTAAATGTGCCGTTTTCTTTATATTCTTTAACAAGATTAAGCATATCCTTTTCGTTTTTACTGAGTCCAAGAATCGAATGAACGGTGCCATCGCTATCTGTATAATTTGTAATTAAGTCGTCGTTTTCGCCAGCTTCACGCGAAAGCGTTACTATCGCAGCTCCGTTATATGAAGCAAATGAGCTTTTAACCGATTCGCTATATGCGGAAAGAGGTGCTTCAGCAACCGATTTATAGTTTCTTTCATATGAAAGTCCGCTATATAAGTCAGTCAATGTAGTGTTGTACTTTATATTGCGACTTTCTAAAGCTTCTAAGAAAGATACTGTTCTTTGAGAACCGCCGCCGCCTGAATGTGAACGGTAGTAAGGTGCAACGCTAGTATAACCGAAGAGGCTTACCTTTTTTTGTTCTGCTGCTGTAAGAGGAAGTGCATTATTGTCGTTTTTTAAAAGAACTGCGCTCTCTTCCTCTTCGCTTTCGATAAATTTCTCCGCTGCTTCGTTTTTAGCCTTTAACTCGTCTTTGGTAAAATTGTTTATATCTTTTGAGAATTCACTCTTAAAGTAAGTTGGGACTTCTTGCGTTCCGTTTTCCTTTTTTACATATATTGAAGTTGGTGTGTTAAGCGCCTTATTAATAAAGCCAGCACTATTAAACATCCCAACGGTAAGCCCGTTTATTGTAAAGAAAAGGAATATGGATACTGCCGAAGACCCTCTGAAAAATTTAGATGACTTCATTTAGCTTTCCCTCCGAAGTTAAGCTTTAACGTGATCCGTTTGCTTTGAATATTTGCCTTTTAAATTTTGATCGCCATATGTTTTAGAAGGAGTAAGTCTTCTTGTAACGTCGCTTTTGGATATTGTTCCACCGAAAGTATAGGTTTTAAATCCTCCGCCTGGAAGAGCTTCAGTTCTTGCTGCCCATTCATATTTGAAAGTGAAGGTGCCATCGGCATTCTTTGTTACATAAAGTTCACGATATTCATCAGCAGGATTTTCACTGATATTTGAATTATAATTTTTCATAGCTATTACAAGTTCAGTGCCGTTCCAACTCCATTTACCGCTATTTGTGCCATATTGCCAATACTCATTGTTCCATTGAACGCCATAAGACTCAACGTGGCCATCACCATAGAAATATATCTTGTCATTAGTACCTACTGTAAAAATAACTGTATCCGGTGAATTTGGATCTTGTACGGTTAAGGGTTGAGTAAGATTATAGGTGAGGTCGTATCCTTGGCATGTAGTCTTATATTCGATATAAATTTCAGTATCGTTTCTTGTCATTGGTGCAGTAAGTTCTACATCTTGATCCTCGTAAACCCAATTTTCCTCGTCAACTAATACGCTTGCTTGCTTTCTTATAAATTGATAGCCGCTTGTTACGTTTTTGGTTGCCCCATCTGAATAAATTTCTTGAAGCAAGAAGTCGCCTTCATCAAACGTATCGCCATAAAGATAATTGACTTCAGGTGCATTTAAAATAACGACATCTTTTATAAAAGGTGTCTTTTCGCATGAGCTGTTACCGCCATTGCCTCCTTCGTTTCCGCTTCCACAAGCAGTAAGCCCTAACGTTGTTGCAACGAGTGCAAACATAGCCGTTACGGGAATAAACTTTTTAAAGTTTCTCATAGTGTTTCCTCCATAAATGATTATTATTTTGTGATTTTTCACACACCAATAAATTAAAAGAAAAAGGACATTGAGTAAATATCAATGTCCTAAGTCGTGATTTTTTGTCCTAAGTCGTCATTTTTTGCTTAAAGGAAACAAAATATTTATTCTGAATACACCGTTAGCGGCAGAGCAAGAAAAGCTGCCTCCGTACTTATCTGCTATCAGTTTTATGCTTTTCATTCCAAAACCATGATATTGCTTGTCCATCTTCGAGGAAATTGGCACGCCATTACTCATTTCTGGTTTTTTCGCATAGCTATTTTCCATACAGAAAAATACTTGACCTGCAACAGGTCTAATATTTATATCTATTATGCGTTTGCTTTCATCTTCGACTTTGTCAACGGCTTCGATAGCGTTTTCAAGCATATTACCAAATAGCGAGCACATATCCGAAGCGCTTATAAAATCTAATTGCGAAGCATCCGCTATGACTGTTAGCTTGATATTATGTGCAGAACAATATAGGCTTCGGTCAGCAATAAGCGTATCTATTATTTCATTACCTGTTTTGACGGTTAACTCGTAAATGTTTACGAGTTCATTCAATTCGGATACATTAACGCCACCGTTTTTTCCTGCCATAGTGATATAGTGTTTTATGTCATGGCACTTTATACTTATAAGTTCCATGTCTTTTTTAAGCTTTTCAAAATGCCTGCGTTCGGATTGGTTAAGATTATTGACGATAAGCAAGTCGTTTTTATAAGAACCTGCTTCAAGCATATTGTAATAAAATACTAGTATAAAGATACAACAAACAACGAGTAGGAGCTTACCAAATATTGAGGTTGCGATATTAAATGAAGCGAACACGTCACAAAAGACATTAAATATAAGCACGATCATAAGCGTAGAGCCTGTGATAAAGCATACATTTTTTTGAGCAAAGCCTACTGGCGAAATTTTATTGGTCTTTCGTGCTACTAGAAAATAAGAGAGCATAAGCACAATTGATGCGATAGCAAGCTGAATAAGCATGCATAGAAAGTAGCCGCATACAAATGCAAGATTGACATCCACAAAATGAAATAGCTTATATATAGTGCTTTCAAGATTAGTTGCAATGTTTATTGTTGAATAAATACCATAAAAAATATGCTGACAGGCGTAACCGGCAAGCCCTGATAAAAGGCAGGTCGTAAATGGTTCGTCGTAGCAAAGTTTATTAGCTATTACTGTTAAGGCAAACATTGAAAGGTATAAGACGATGACAGCAATGTTTGTCCATACTATTTCTTTATATATAATATCGACAATATAATAGGGTATGGTAAGCGCTACACTTAAAGATAATACGATAAGTAAAGAAATGCTATATCTTAAGACAAATTTATCTTTTCTTTTGTAATTTAAAGAGAAAAGAAATTCACCACAAAAAGTTACTATTATAAAGATTACCGAGCCGCCGATATAGGACAACAAATATGAAAAATCCATTTTAGATACTTCCGCCTTTTGCTATCCAATTATTGAATTGCATCATGAAATTTTTCTTTTTTGAGCGGCTTATCTCTAAAATATCATCACCGACTTTGACTGTGTAGCCGCTTATATTTTTTATAAATGTAGGATTGACGAGAAAACAGCTGTTGCAGAGCATAAAATCATATGTCTCGAGCTGATTGGAGAGCGAACTTAAAGTGTTTCTACCTTCAATGGTTCCACTTGAAGTATGATAAATGCATTTATGTCCTGATACTTCGATATACATTAAGTCTCTAAGTAAAATTCTAAATTTAGTAGTACCGCTTGAAATAATAAGCACCTTATCGTCACGGCTTTTTATGGTATAAATAGCACGGTTCATTTTCTGCTCGAAATCGAAATAGGATACTGGTTTTTTAATAAATGCGCTTGCACCTACATCATATCCTTTTACGGCATAATCTCCCATATTGGTAATAAAAATAAGAAGCACCGAACTATCAAGTTCACGTAATTTATGCGAAGCTTGCATGCCATCCATATTAGGCATCATTATGTCCATAAATATAAGGTCATAGGCGGGCTTATAATTATCAAGTAACGCAAGAGGATCTTTGAAAACGGTGACGTTAAATTCTTCACCTGATTTCTTACCGTAGTCTAAAAGATAATCATATATTAAATCCGAAGCTACTTTTTCATCTTCAACTATAGCGATATTAATCATTTTCTCTTCCCTCTTAACTATAGATATGAGTTTGCTTTAAAAAACAAATAGAGATATCCTTGTTTGCAAATTTATAGCATATTTTTGCTTTTTTATCAATCGACTCTAACGGTCGGAGCATCAAGATGATTTAATTTCTTTTGCTTCACAAAGCAATATTGCTTCTCATGAAGTAGGAAAGAATATATCTTAGGAAAAAGATGTAACTACAAAAGATTTAGTAGTTACATATCCTTAAAAAATAAAAAAAGATGAAATAAAAATTAATTATTTCATCATTTAGTGAAAATAGTTGAGATTTGCAGGGTTTTTAGTTCATTCTCTTCTTTCCAAAGAAGAATAAAGCAACTGTTCCTGGTCCTGTATGACTTCCAATTGTAGTGCCAATATCAAAGATTTGAACTTTGCCTTTTAATTTAGGAAAGTTTTCTTCAACAAGTTCTGCAACAGCTTTAGCATCATCTAAACATGCAGAATTTGAGATAAAACATTTTCCATCATAGTCTTTTCCGTTTTCAGCATTTTCAATCATTTTATTAACGATTGCTTTAATGACATTTTTCTTGCCTCTAACTTTTTCTCTTACAATAAGTTTTCCTTCATAATTAACATTTAATAAAGGACAAATGTGTAAAGCATTTCCAATAAAGCCACTTACTTTAGAAACTCTTCCACCTCTAACATAGTACTTTAAATCTGTTGAGAAGAACCAATGATTTAATTCAAGTTTATGATCTTCTGTATAAAGTCTACATTCTTCAACACCTTTTCCTTCATCCCTTAAATCACAAATCTTATCAACTAAAAGTCCATATCCACTGCTTGCAGCAAGTGAATCAACAATATATAACTTGTTTTGATATTTAGCTTCAATCATAGATTTTGCTAACATTGCGGAGTTATAAGAACCACTTAATCCACTAGAAAAATCTATGTGTAGAACATCTTTCCCAGTTGCTAACAATTTTTCAAAATATTCAACATATTCGCCAACACTAATTTGGCTAGTTTTTGTCATCAAGCCATCTTCCATAGCTTTATAAAACTTTGAAATAGGCATAGTTTTACCAAAATCATCTATTAAACATTCATCATTCAAATAGTAATGAAAACATATTGTGCTTATTTCTCTTTTTAAATAATATTCAGCATTCAAATCGCTTGTTGAGCAACAACTTAAAATAAATTTACTTTCCATAATATTTTCTCCAACTTCAAAATTATAAAGTGGAGACAGCAATTTTAAAAGAAAATTAATCGGATACTGACTTAAGAGCTTCAGCCATTTGAATTTTTTTGATTTTTGGATAGAAGATGAATGTTGTTAAAAGAATACAAACAAAAGCAAATCCAACACTATAAACATAACTTAATATTTTTATATGTTTTCCAAATACTAATCCGATGCTTCCAATATTAATAATTACATATTGGTGTAAAAATAAGCCAAATATAATTCCAACAATTACACCAAAAAATGACATAAAAACAATTTCTCTATAAATATATGCAAGTGCCTCTCTTTTAAAATATCCAACAACACGAAGGGTTGCAATTTCTTTTATACGTTCAGAAATAATAATATCTGTTAAGTTATAAACAACAATTGCAATAAGTGCTCCACAAAGTAAAACTAAAATAGCAATTAAAGCATCTAAATTATCTAAAATTTGGCCATATAGCTCTTTTGTTGATAAAGTTGATGAAATTGCAGTTATATTTTCATCATAAATTAAACTTTCAGAATATTTTTTAACATCTTCATCCTTTAAACCGGTTTCAATAATAAATGAATTCTTTTCAAGATTTGGAAAATATTTATTAAATACAGCTTCCCCAAAATAAACATAATTTGAAACATAATTAGTTGTGATTGCACTTACTTTTGCTTGTGCAATGTGCCCACTAGAACTTAAGTCAATTAAAACATAATCTCCAATTGTAATGTTGTTTGCTTCAGCAATTTGTTTAGTGATGATAACACTATTTTCATTAAACTCAATGTTGTCATCAAACCCAACGTAGTCATTTATTTTATTTGAGCTAAGAATTGAAACATCAATATTTTGTTCTTTTCCTTTTACAGTTCCTTCATCATAAAAAATTAGGTCGTTTTTATAATGAGTTGAAGCAAAAGGGTTATTATTTGTATCTTTTACAGTTACAACAAAATCATAATTAATAATAGTTTTATATTGGGCACCTTTAACAACTGATAAAGAGTCTTTCAAAGCAAAGCTAACCAAAAGTAAAGCGACACAGCCACCAACTCCTACAATAATCATAAGTAGATTCTTCTTAAATCTAAAAATATTTCTTAGCATTGATTTATATTTAAATTTTAAATGTTTCCGAATAAATGGTATTTTTTCTACTAATATTTTTCTTCCGGCTTTTGGTGTTTTAGCAATAAGAAGTGAGGAAACTGTTTCTCTTAATGAAGAATAAGAAATTGCAGAAATCGCTCCAATAATCATAAAAATCATTAATGCTGAAAATCCCAAAATTATTCCAGTTTGGAATGTAAAAACTAATGGTGGAAGTTTATATAAAGTACGATAAATATTAGAAATAACATAAGGCAAAATAAAAATGCCTAAAATTGATCCAAGAACACAGCCTAAAACACTAGCTATAAGGCCATAAAATAGATACTTTCTATAAATCCCGTATTTTGTAAAACCTATTGATTTTAATGTTCCCATTTTCGCTCTGTCTTTTGCAATAATTCTTGTCATTGAAGATAAAGAAACAAGCATTCCTATTAAATAAAAGAATATAGGCAAAATTTGGCCAATAATCGTAACTTTATTTACATCCTCTTTAAGCATTCTTGCTCCTTGAATTTCGTTGCGTGTAAGAACATACCACTTAGGATTATTTTCATTTAAAAATTTCTTATATTGAATCTCAGTGTTTTCGTTAATTATTTTTTTATTGCTTTCATTTTCAATAAGTCTATCAGCAAGTGCTTTTGCTGTTTCTTCGTTTATAAGTTGCGATTCCATCAACTTTTCTACGATGCCTTTATATACTTCATTTTTAACTTCTTCTTTTATTTTTTCTTTAATTTTTGATTTTCTATTTTCAATTAAAGATGAGCTAATTGTTTCAATATCAGCTACTTTTTTGGTTATATATTGTTCGTATTCTTCCGAAAAAGCCTGCAAATCCTTAGTATTTTTAAAAGTTATCTTAATCATTGATGCATTTAAATCATCAAAATAAGTCTCGTTAAAGTAGCAAACTAAGTTTATTTCCTTAGTTCCAATTGCCGTTTTATCTTTTGAATTTGCTATATAAAAAGGATCGCTAACTGTTCCGACAATAGTACTTTTTTCTTCATCAACAGTAATATAATCCCCGATTTTATATTCCACTAAACCTTCTGAAGAAAGAGCAACGCACTCATTTTTATTTGATGGAAGTCTACCATCAATAAGAGTTAATTTATCAATTGCATTGTCTTCAAAAGTTCTATAAATTAGTCGCCCGGTGACTTTTTTGTTATTTACATAATAATATTCGTCAATTTGATAATGGCTTTCAATCAAGTCAATATCATCAATTTTTTCTTTAATTTTAGAGGTATCTTCCTCATCAAATCCTATCGTTGAGACAATATATGTATCCACAAAATTGTTTTCTTTATAATATTTATCAACAGTGTATTCAATATCTGGTGATGTTGACATTAAACCGACAATAAAAGAAATTCCTAAAAATACTATTAAGAATATTGCGATTAAATGAGATAAATCTTCTTTTATTGAAGACATTATGTATTTAATATATGTTTTTTTCATTAATTACCATTCAATATCTTCGATTGGCATTGGATGTTTATTGAATTCTTCTCCAACAATCGTACCGTTTTTAATATGTAAAACATGATCAGCCATTTGAGTAAGCGCACCATTATGAGTAATAACAATTACTGTTTTTTTCTCTTTTTTACATAAATCATATAAAACTTTTAATACTTTTTTACCAGTTTCATAATCAAGTGCACCAGTTGGTTCATCACATAATAGAAGTTTTGGATTTTTAGCAAGTGCACGAGCAATCGAAACTCTTTGTTGCTCTCCTCCACTTAATTGAGCAGGAAAATTATGTTCTCTTTCTTCAAGTCCTACAGCTTTTAAAGCATCAGAAGAATTTAAAGGATTAGAACAAATTTCAGTAGCAATTTCAACGTTATCTTTTGCAGTTAAATTAGGCATTAAATTATAGAATTGAAAGACAAATCCGATAACATTTCGACGAAATAATGTTAATTTTTTATCGTTATAAGTAGAAATATCTTCTCCATCAACAACAATAGATCCTTTAGTAATAGAATCCATTCCGCCAAGAAGATTAAGTAAGGTGGTTTTGCCACTTCCACTAGGCCCGACGATTACACAAAATTCACCCTTATTAATAGAAAAATTAAGGTCAGAATTTGCTTTAATTACATTGCTACCAACAATATATTCTTTATAAACATGTTTAAATTCTACAATCTTCATAATTACGCACCACTATCGATTAAATTCTAACATAAAAAAGAATAATTCTACTAAAGATTTTTACCTTTATACACTATAATAACTAACAAAAAAACAATATTTTGATGATAAACTAAGAAT
>UQXJ01000045.1 GCA_900545015.1 uncultured Mollicutes bacterium
ATATAAACACCTCGAGCGCGTTCATAATTATATCACATTGTACGGTAATTATTTCCATTAAAGTTAAAGCTTTATCACGATTACAAAAAACTCAAAATATGTCATCACTAAATATCGATATAATTCGATATAAAAAGTTATTTATTTTTACTAATGATTTTTTAGTTTAAAATCATTCCTAATAGTTTAATTAAAAGGCAAAAACGATTAAAATTTATGTATGGCAAATGTTATCGACTATTTAAAAGATTATAAAGACATCCCTTTAAAGGAAGAACCATTTAACGAGTTAGATGCTCTAATTTTTGCGCGTCTTAGTTATATTGATTTTTCTTCAATTGTTAATAATAGCCGAATAAGAAAAAGAAAATTAGTTGATGCAATTAATGAAATGCTGCTTTTAAAAGGAAATAGTTATCGTTTTCGTCTTGAAGAAGACAAAATGTTAATTGATTTATTAAGAGCTTCACTAAGATTTAAAGACGTATATATAAAAGGTTATATAAAAGATACTGATCCTGACCTTGTAAAGCAATTTAGCGCAGTAACATTTTGTTTTACTGATCAAGTTAAAAAATTCCTTTATATTTCTTTTAGAGGAACTGATGGAACTTATACAGGATGGAAAGAAGATTTTGATATGTCCTATAAAGACATCGTTCCTGCTCAAGAAGAAGCAAGTAAATATTTAAGAAAAACATTAAATTTTTCATCTTATAAAACTATCTATATTGGTGGACACTCAAAAGGTGGAAATTTAGCAATTTACGCTGCTTCTACTTTAAGAAGAAACATTCAAAATAACATTGTTGGTATTTATTGTTTTGATTCGCCTGGTTTTAAAAGTGATATCTTATTACGTCCAGGTTTTCAAGAAATTAAAAGCAAAATTTGTCACTATGCACCTCAATCTTCAGTTATTGGAAGATTGCTTTATAAAGACTATCCAACAATTGTTATTTCTTCAAAAAAATCACTTATTTATCAACATAATGTTTATAACTGGGAAGTTAAAAATACAAAAATTATTAGAGAAAATAAATTCACATTCATCTCAAATAAATTTGATAAAGAACTTAAGGATAACTTAAAACTTATGTCTTATCCTGAAAGAGAAGAATTTGTAAATGAAGTTTTTAAGATTGTTAAAGAATTGTCTGTTGATGACAAAATTGATTTTAGTGGTGGTGTTGTAAATTTTGCTAAAAGATTTAGAAACATTTTAAAAGCTGAAAGCGCAAACACCCAGCGCATTATTAAATCGCTTTTTTCTCGTGATAAAGAAGAATCTGAAGTTAACTTTGTAGAACCGATTTCCAATAAAAAGCCTGCAAAAATCGTACAAAAAATAAAAAATGTCTATGATAAAGTAGGTGGCATCATTAAAAGCGATAAAGATAATACAGTTATTATGGTTATTAATGAAAACAAGAACGAACCTAAAAAGAGAAAATATTTTAGAAAGAAAAACAAGATAGACGCTCAAGAAGAAGAAATTAAATGTATAGAAAGTAAGTAATAAAATGGAACAAAATAAGAATTTTAAATATTTTTTGCTGCTTGGATTAAAAACAATTATCCTTGGTTTATTGATTGGTGTTTTAGTAGGAACATATCAAATTGTTGGACAGCTTGTAACTAAAGCTTCTCTTTTTCTTTATGGAAGTAAGGAAACTTACATAATTGCTCTTAACGTAATTATGGTAATTATTTTATCAATTGCTAATTTTTATATTTTAAAAATTGCTCCTTCTGTTGACGGAAGCGGAATTCCAACTTTAGAATTAGCTCTCCGTAATAAAAAGAAAATGCACGATGCAATTGATATCATTGCAATGATTATCAATTCATATATTTCTAACATCAGTGGTTTTACTCTTGGAAGCGAAGGACCTTCAGTTGTAATAAGTAGTAAACTTGCTCATTTATATAATAAGATAGTTAAAGATGAAGATGATCTTGATACAGTTAAACTTGCTGGTGGAATCGGTTTTGGGTGTGCATTTTTATCCCCAATTTCTGGACTTGCATACGCTTATGAAGAAAATTTAAAGAAAATGAATATAAAAGTATTGGTTCAAGGTGTTACCATGATGGTTCTTGCATTTTTAATGACTTCTTTAATAAATCATCATCACCTTTTAGAAATTTCTTCTTATTCAATTCCTAAAATTAATGATATTTATATTTATCCTCTTTTAATAATTATTAATTTAATTGGTGCATTTTTATTCGTACACCTTGTAAAAATTTTAAAAAGTTTCTTCTTCAAACATAAAGATAATGTATTTGTAAAATATAGAGGTTTCTTTATGTTTTTAATTCTACTTATTTTGAATTACACCGTCCTTTCAATAATGGGAGCAGGTGGAATTTTAATGAAAAATTTAGCTAGCTATTCAAGTTTATTAATATTATTTTCAATTTTATTTGCTAGATTTATTTTAACTATAATTTCAGGTTGTGGAAAAGTAACTGGAGGATTAATCGTTCCTATTTTAACAATCGGAGCAATAAATGGAAAAATAATTTCATTAATTTGTGTCACTTATTTAGGACTTTCTTTGAGCTATGAACCACTCATAATTTTAATGAGTGCTGTCATGTTTTTCGCTTTAATTATCCACACTCCTTTTACTGCTTTAGCATTATTTTATTCAGCAGTTAGTTTTTTAACCAATAATTATTTAGATGCTTTTTATGTTTTTCCTTATTTAACAATTGCTATTTTTATATCTTATTTTATCTTTATTTATCTTTTAAAATGTCCTTCTTTATATGAAGAGCAAATCGATCTTGCTATAAAATATAGCCAAAATAAAAAGCAGGTCGTAACCAATAATTAGTTAGAATACCTGCTTTTTGCACTACTTTTTAAGAGATTTAAGCATTAATTCGTTTAAATTCTTGATAAAGTTTTCCTTGTCTTGAACTTCAAATCCTTCAAGTAGCATTGCTTCATCATATAAGACGTCACTATATTTCTTTACAGTATCTTTATCAGCTTTAATGTCACTCATTGCTTTAAATAATTCATGGTTTGGATTAATTTCAAGTACTTTCGAAGCCTTTGCTTTTTCTTCACTTGGAATATTATTTAAAGTCTTTTCCATATTGAGTGATAAGCCATCTTTTGTTGAAATACACACTGGTGAATCAACAAGTTTATTTGATAAGCTTACTTCATCAACTTTGCCTTTTAATGCTTCTTTGATGTTATCAAGGAGTTCTTTATTTTCAGCTTCTTTTGTTTCGAGTTCAGTCTTTTCTTCTTCCGTTAATGAATCTTTATCGTGAACAGCAATATTCTTGAACTCAACCTTTTCATATTCATTCATCATTTGGAAAGCAAATTCATCAATGTCACGAGTTAAGAACAAAACATCTATTCCATCTTTCTTATATTTTTCAATTTCTGGAAGAAGTTTAATACTTTCAACACTCTTTCCACATGCATAATAGATGAATTTTTGATCTTTTTTCATTTCATCTTTATAAACTTTAAAATCAATTTCTTTATCATGATTTAAAGATTTAAAGACAAGTAAATCACTTAAAACATTCTTCTTAAAGCCATAGCTTGAATAAATTCCATACATTAAATGATCGCCATAGAGTGAATAGAATTTAAGATATTTTTCAAAATCTTTAGTTTTAAGATCTTTAAGATTTGAAATAACTTTATTTTCGATTGTTTCACTAATTTTCTTTAAACGTGGATCTTCTTGAAGCATTTCACGAGAAATATTAAGTGTTAAATCGTTTGTATCAACAAGTCCTTTGATAAATTTAAGGTAATCTGGAACAAGTTCTTTAGCTTTATCTTTAATAAAGATACCTTTTATATAAAGTTTCAAACCCTTTTCATAGTTTTGTGAATATAAATCATAAGGAACGTGAGATGGGATAAAAACTAATGAATTGAAGCTAACCATACCTTCAACATTAAGGTTTAATGCTAGTAGTGGATCTTCATAATCCATAAAGTTATCTTTATAGAATTTATTTAAATCTTCTTCTATTACATCTTTTTTGTTCTTTTTCCATAAAGGAATCATTGAATTTAATGTTTTTGTTTCGGTTTTTTCATCAAATTGGCCTTCGATTTCTTTACCATTTTCATCAAGTTTAGGTGTTTTTGTTGTCTCATTCATCTTTATTGGGTAACGAACGAAATCACTATATTTTCTTACAAGATTTTCAATTTCGTAATCTTCAAGATACTTATCATAGTTTTCTTCGTTTTCATTCTTTCTAAGGTGTAAAACAATTTTTGTTCCAGTATCTTTAAGATCTTCCTCTTCAATTGTATAAGTTGATTCGCCATTGCTCTTAAAGCAATATCCGTTATCATTTAAAGTTTTTGTATGAACTTCAACTTCATCTGCAACAATAAAAGCACTATAGAAGCCAACGCCAAATTGACCAATGATATCAAGTTTATTCTTTTCTTTTGCTTCTTTAATTTTTTCAAGGAATTCTTTACTTCCACTATGAGCAATTGTACCTAAATTATTGATCAAATCTTCTTTATTCATACCGATACCATTATCAGTAATCGTTAATGTTCTTGCTTCTTTATTAGGTTCAATCCAAATTTCGTAATTCTTTGAAGGAATTTTACCTTCACTTGTTAATTCTAAATATTTATATTTATCGATTGCATCGCTTGCATTAGAAATTAATTCTCTTAAGAAAATTTCTTTATTTGAATAAATAGAATTAATCATCAATTTAAGTAATTCTTTACTTTCAGCTTGATATTCTTTTGTTTCAATCATATTTATTGTCTCCTTTTTATAAATAAAGTAAGTTAGGAGCAAGTTACTCCTAACTTACTAAAACTTTGTAGATGTTATTTAATTTCGATTCTACTTGGTTGTTTCTTTTCTTCAACTTCTTTTGGAAGAACGATAGTTAAGACACCGTTTTCATAAGATGCATTAACATCTTTTTCTTCAACGTTATCACCAACATAAAATGATCTACTCATTGAACCATAGTATCTTTCTTTTCTAATAAATTTACCATGTTTTTGTTCATCTGAGTGCTCATTAACTGAATATGATACTTCAAGATAACCATCATTTAATTTAACATTGATATCTTCTTTCTTTGCGCCAGGAATATCAATATTTAAAACATAGTTATTTTCTTCTTCTTTAATATCTGTCTTCATTGTTTCATATTTTTTCCATGCTTTTGGGAATCCTAAGAAGCTCTCTAAATCTCCAAAAACTGGTTCTTCATAATTATTAACATCATATTTATTACTCATATAAATACCTCCTAGCACTCTCATTTCCTAAGTGCTAACTATATTCTAGTACTATTTTTAGCACTGTCAATAGATAAGTGCTAATTTTTTAAAATTATTTTATTTATTAAACTATGCTTTTCCTTTATAATATACCTACGGCAAAAAAACACGATAATATGGAGGTATAACATGAGTTTTAAGGTAAAACTAAATAACGAAGAAAAGACTTTTGATAAAAAAATTAAATTGCTAGATCTTACAAACAACGATAAAGATATAATTTGTGCCGATGTTAATGGAAGAATTAGAGAACTTGATTATGAAGTTTATTATGATGCTACAGTCAAATTTTTAAAGAAAGACGATCACGATTCAAGTGGAATTTATGAAAGAGGAATTAGGTTTATTTTTGCGATGACCGCACATCTTTTATATCCTAATTTAAGATTTAAATTAACATATAGTGTTTCACGTTCAATTTATGCTCAAATTGATAATTTAAATGATGATGGTAGACAATTAATCTTAACTGAAGAAATGGCTAAAAACATCGAAGACAAGATGAGAGAAATCGTTAGAGCAGATTATCCATTCAAACGTTTAATTAAAACAAACGATGAAGCTAAAGTTATGTATGAAGAATTTAATTCAAAAGATAAATTAGAAATTCTTCAATACAGACCAGAAAAGACAGTTCACTTCTATAACTGTAATAATTACTTCAACTATATGTATGGAAAAATGGTTCCGTCAACTGGTTACTTAAAAGAATTTAAATTGCTTTATTACACACCAGGATTATTAATTCAATATCCACGTAGTGACGCTAATGGCGAAATTCCACCATTTGAGGATGAACCAAAATTTGCAGCATCATTAATGCGCGCTAGAGAATGGGGAAAAACAGTTAAATTAAGTACTATTAGTGAAATTAACTCAAAAATTGATCCCACAAACACATTAACTTCAGTTAATCTTATTAATATTTGCGAAGCAAAACACAATAGAATGCTTTGCGAATTAGGCCAAAAGATTGAATCACATATTGAGCAAATTAGATTAATTTGTATTGCCGGCCCATCAAGTAGTGGTAAAACAACATTCGCTGATAGATTAACAATTGAACTTAAGAGTAGAGGAATCAATCCAATCAGAGTTTCAATGGATGACTATTATAAAAATAAGAAAGATGTTCCAATTGATGAAGATGGAAATTACGATTTTGAATCAGTTGATGCTCTCGATAAAGAATTATTTAATAAACACATTATCGGTTTATTAAATGGTGAAACAGTTGCACTTCCTGAATTCGATTTCAAGACAAACACAAGAGTATTTAAAAATCCTAGAAAAATTGGACCTCATGATCCAATCATTATTGAAGGTATACATGCTCTTAACGAAATTATGACAGCTTCAATTCCTAAGTACATGAAATTTAAGATTTATATTTCTCCTCAAATTCAACTTAACCTTGATAATGAGACACCTATTTCACTTACTGATGTTAGATTATTAAGAAGAATCGTGAGAGATTATTCACATAGAGGTGCAAGTGCTGAAGAAACATTATCAATGTGGCCAAGCGTTAGAAAAGGTGAATTTAAGTGGATTTATAAAACTCAAGAAGACGCAGATTTTGTCTTTGATAGTTTCTTAAATTATGAACTTTGTGTTCTTGCAAAACATGCTCAACCACTTCTTCAAAAGATTGATAAAGATAGCGAATTCGGACCAGATGTTGAAAGATTATTAAGCTTATTAAAATACTTTACGCCTATTAAAGAAGAATGGATTCCATCAAATTCAATCATCAAAGAATTCGTTGGAGGATCCTGCTATAGAGATCCAAAAATGTACGATTAATTGAACTTGAGTCAAACATTTATAAAAAACTAAGATTAGAAGCTTTTTTAAAAGAAAAGCTTCTTTTTTATATCTTAATAAAATTTATCAGGAAATAAAAAAGCATCCGTAGATGCTTGAAATTGCATGTAATTAGTTATTATTTGCTTTCTCTTCAATCTCTTCTTATTTTTTAACTTGCTTATCTAAGAAGCTTTTCTTAAAGATATTATAAATTGAAGAAAGTTGTCTCATATAAACATTTTTTAATGCTCGGTATTGATTGTATTCAGCTTCTGAATAAACAGTTTTATATAATGCATCAAATATGTTTTCTAGTCTAAAGAAAGACTCATATAAATTTAAAATTGTAATTTCAAAGAAATAAGATCTCTTTGAATATAAAAGTAAAGGAGATGAATGAGCAATTTCACTTGCCATTTCATAAACTTTCGAATAATTTGATAAGCCAGCAACGTTTTCAACACCATCTCTAAAATTAAGTTTTAAAGTTGGATAATTTTCAATGTTTTGAGTTGCATATAAATAGCCATATTCGATGAATTTTTTCATGTCTTTGCTCTTTAATTCATGTTCTTTCATCTCTTTTTTAATCTCAACAAATACTTCATCTGTTTCTTCTTTAGAAGGAAGTTGACCTCTATAAGCAAGTGCATAATGAATATGTTTAAAGTATTCGTTAAACATATTTGTTCCATTTTTAATAAGGCAAATTAGTATGCATTCATTTTCATGTAGAGTTCTCCAAGTTGAGAAAGCTTCGGTTTCAAAACCATTGATTAATAAAGATAAAATACATTTTCCCATCTTAAACGCTTTTTTAAGCATGTCGCAAATAAGTTCTTCATTGCGGTCTTTAGCTTGAATTTTATCAAGTGTTCTAAGTGAGAAATTAAAATATAAATCAAGAGTTGAAATAGGCGGATTAAATCTATTCAAGAATGCTTGTGATTTATAATTCAGTTGTTCGTTTGTTAAATATTTATCTGCGCAAATACTCGCAAGCATATCAAAGAAATTTGAGTTATTTAGTGTAGTAAGCTTCTCATCTTGATTTAATCCAATGACAGCATATTTATATTCATTAATGATGTATAAAGTAACAACATAATCATTTATAGGAGTAAGTTCATCACTTTTAAAATTTTGATAAACTTCCTTCATTCCATCAATAACAGTTTCATAAACATCAAAAAGGAACGACGTTTCTTTATCATCGAAATTGTTGTTATAAGATAGAATTAATTTTTTAAATTCAAATGCGTTAAATCCCATAGGTTTATTATAATAAAAGTTGATTTATATTCAATAGTTATCCTTGCTTTGAGACATTCATACGTCGAATTGATGCATAAACAACAAGAGGTTTTCTTCTTAATAATTTTAATATCTCTAAGAAATTCATATCTAAATTAAGATATTCTTTTAAAGTTGTTTCCTCATTAGGATCTAACTTTTTATTACTAAATTCGTATTTTTCTTTAAAGTCATCAAAATCTTTTAATTGATTTATGAATTCTAATTTTGCTTTTAACGGGAACATCAATACTTTATTTTCTTTTCCATTAAATAAAGTATCTTTAAAATATAATCCTAAATCTAAAGATATTGACTTTTCACCTATATCAACCTTTTTATTACCATTAATATTAAGCTTTAAATATCCTAATTCACATAAATATAAAAGAAAAACATCTTTATCAATTCCATCATAAAAGTTTCTAAGACTTAATGAATTTATTTCTCTAGCCGTTTCTTGATAATTAGTATCTTCTTTTGATATTACTTCTTCAATAAGTTGTTTTAATTTAGTTAAATCGTCCATAATTGCACAAAAAAAGAGCCCAGCGACTTGCTATTCTTGCCTTTCGGCTACCTTCGCCACTAC
>UQXJ01000046.1 GCA_900545015.1 uncultured Mollicutes bacterium
GGGAAAGAAATTCTTGCAAAATTAGGTATATAGTATATAAAATTAGAAATTTTTAGTACAGTTAAAAAATATTGGAATAAAGAAAATATCAAAGTTGGTGATTATGTAACAATTGAAGGAAACTTCACACATTATAATAGCAAAATCACAATTGATTTAGCTGATGAAGGCACTACAGTTCATAACGAATCAAAAGATAAGACAAACATTATTTGTTCATCAAGCGCTGATAGCGTTGAAGTTGGAAAAACAATTAAATTAAGCGCTACTCTTCCTGAAGGTATGGAAGGCACTCCAACTTACGAAATCATTAAAGGAAAAGACAATGCAACTTTAGAAGGAGATATTTTAGCAGGAACTAAAGCTGGACAAGTTGTCATCGTTGCAAAATTAAACGGTAAAACATCTATGCCAATTGAAATTATTGTTAAAGAAGGAAGTTTTTCTTCGATTTCTTCGATTAGAGATATGGAAATCGGTGCTCAAGTTACTGCTATTGGTAAAGTATTGACTTATCTTAAAAATGGCTTAGTAATTCAAGATGAAACAGGGTATTTATATTGCACTGCAGATGATGACTTCTATCCTTACGGAATTAACATCGGAGATACAATTAAAGTTGTCGGAACGCGCAACACTTACAACGCTAAAAAACCTGTAGAATCTATTAGTGACTCAGTTTTTGAGGTCATTACTCCAAAAACAATTAACACAGAATATCAAAAAATAAAACAATCTGATTTTAAAAATTTCACAAAAGAAGAACTTAAATATGGTAAAGCAGTTGAAGTTGATCTAGTTGTCGATAAAATGTATACAACAAACGGGACATATAATGGTAGAGGTTTATTTGTAGCAGATGCAAATGATGAACCAGGCACAGAATATTATTTCTATGGATGGGGAAGCGACAAATTTTTAAAAAAGCTTACCACAACAAGAGTCCAAGCAATCGTTTATCAAACATATAATACAGCTATCGGAAAAACGGGTTATATTTTAATGATAGTAACTGCAAGAGAAATCGTTATTGCTCCAGAATCAATTAATTTAACTTTAGAAAAAGATACAATTGATAATCATGTTACATTTGGTAGTTCAATGACTTACGCAGATATCACTGTAGGACCAGAGGGTGCTTCAGCTAATGACATTAAACTTGTAGCTGTTGAAGGTGCAGACCTTGTCGAAATTTCATCTGATTTCTTTCATGCATTCAAAATCAAAGCAATTAGCAAAGCAGGCAAAGTTAGACTTCAAGCTCAAACAAGCGATGGTAGCGTTAAATCAAATATCGTTGAATTAACAATTACTCTTTATGTCGAACAATAAACTATAAAAATTTAGTTTTATAAAAAGAGACCTAGCTTAAAGATTACTAGGTCTCTTTTAAATTGAACAAAATCAAAATAAAAACTAGTTATAGAAGATTACTCCTTTATAACTAGTTTTTAAATTTAAATTTATATAGAAATGAATTTTAAAATTTATTAATTGCTCCAAAAGAAAGCTTATAATCATTACCTAAAATATCTGGAATATTAACATTCATATTTTTACAGTTTTCCTCATTATAAACAGAATCATAAGTAAATGTCGCGTAATCTTTAATTTTGCCGAAGCCAATTAGTGAATCAACATCATTTGGAGTCTTCTTTAGAGGTCTAGGATCAACATCCAAATAAATTCCCATTTCATCAACATTTTTAATTGCTGAAATACTATGAATTATATTGTTTGAAATAGAAACATTAGTCATATTTCCTAAAGTAAATGAAGCATTTTTAGAACGAGAAAAAACAATATTATTATAGAAACTTAAAGTTCTATCATTGTTAATTTCAATAATATTTCTTGTAGTTTTATCAGTAATAATTGTGTTGTTATAACACTCAATTTTTCCTGAATAATAATTTGCATAAATAATTCCTTTATTTCCATAGTCATTAATAGAAACGTTATATCTAAGAATTACGTTATCACTTGCGCCTTTATCATTTTTACTTGTTCCATCGCAAGAAATATATAATCCAAAAGAATTATTATGAGAATAATTGTATTGAAAAATAACATTTTTTGTTTGAAGATCGCTATCAAGCATTGCTCCATCTTGAACTTTTCCATCTGCTCTTAAAGATGCTTTATTGTTGTATCCTTCATTATATTCAACAACAATATCATCAACATAGCTGGTGACAATTTGGTTTCCTGCGTTACAGATAATTGCAGTATCATGGACAACATTATGATCAAACTTTCCACCTTTAATATTTCTTAAAAAAGCAGCATTTTTTCCAATATATGATATTTCATTATTAGAAATTGTAACATTTGTATGAGCATATTTTTCAAACTCATCATCATAAGGAGAGACTTTAGAAACTCTTGTTCCTACAACTTTATACCAAGTAGCAATTCCAACATTTGTAACATTTTCAATTTTTGAATTTAAAACATTAAAACAATCAATTTTTGCATTTCCATCTGAACTCCAAAGATGAATTCCTCCTGTAAGTTTTGATTTCATTGCCATACCTTGATTTTCTTTATCACTAAATCCATAAATGTCATGGATATATAGATTTTTTAATGTAATGTTATGATAAGTTTTTACTTCTTCAGCACTCTCTTCGTTGCTTAATTCAACAAGAATTCCTTTTGCTGCACTTTCTTCTTTTATTTCAGAATAAATTTCCATATTTTGAAATAAAATATTTGAGCAATTTGAGATGTAAACAATTCCTTTATCTAAAGTTTCTTTCCCTACAATTTTAGGTTTATCACCTTTATCACCATAACTTGTAAAAATTATAGGATTATCTTTTTCACCATTAAGATTTTTTAAAGAAAATTGTTCTTTAAAAACAGAATTCTTCTTAAGAAAAATCTTTGTACCAGGTTTAAAAGAAATATCATTTATCTTTGATAAATTTGAATATGGTTTTTCTTTTGTTCCATCTCCATCGGTACTTTCACTATCGAAAAAATATGCATCACCAGTTTCATCAATCGGTTCATCAAGAGGAGGTTCAATTGGTTCATGACAAACATCATCTCCTCCTGATCCTATATTACTACTAGAGCATGATGAAAGTAAAAATCCTAGTGAAAATATAATTAATAAACTACTCTTTTTACTTAAATTCATAAAAAACTCCTACAAATCTTAATTATTTTTTTCTTTTTTAAAAATTTTATTATCAATTAACGATTTAAATTTATCAGATTCTTCATAAGTTATTGAGAAAGCGTAGAATGCTACACCTAGAGCAAATAGTACATCACAAGTAATGCAAACACAATTCAAAGCAATAACCCATGGAGGAGTTACAGTTCTAAAAACGGTATTAACATCCATTCCATTCATTGCATTTGATTTTGCAACTGTATAAAGAATTCTATGTGCTTCTTCTCTCATTGCTTGTGCAACTTTTCCATATCCTTCTTTAAATTTAGCAAATGGTTTTGTGTTATCAATATCACCATCAAGAAGAGCACAGCCGCCCATAACACCACCAACTGAATCCATATATCCACCTTGGTAGTAATCACTTACTGCAAATCCACTCATATTAAATTCATCACGTAAAACAGTATTGATAAATCCTTGTTGGCTAGTCCAAATTGTTCCAATTCTATTAAAACCAGTCATAACATTTTCAGCATCTGCTTCTTTAATAGCAATTTCAAATGGTTTTAAATAAATTTCTCTAATTGTTTGTTCATTGCACCAAGTATTAACACCTTCTCTATTCTTTTCTTGATCATTTAAGACAGCGTGTTTCATATAAACATAAACACCTGATTTATGTATGCCTTTAACTTCACTTGCTGCTGTATAACCAGCGAGTACGCCATCTTCACTAGCATATTCAAAAGCTCTTCCGTTATATGTTCCTCTATGAATATTAACTCCTAAACCATAAAGTCCTGAATAACCAGCCCATAAGCAATCTTCACCAACCATTGTTCCTACTTCTTCACCAAGTTCTTTATTTCTACTTGCAGCAAGAAGTGAAGGAGTTGGATACATAATAGGAGATGAATCACTATCTGAGTCTCCATAAAGGAAAGCAAATCTATAAAGTGCTGATGTATCGTTATTGTCATAACTTAAAACTGGACCCATTGCGCCATTTCCATCAATTGTTTCAGGCTTATTAACAGAATCGACACCAGCTGTTTTTCTTAAGCCTTGAGCTAATAAATAAGATGTGTCTTCAAATGTTAATTGATCAAGTAATTTATCCCACTTTGGATCGTTATAATCTGTGAAATATAATTTACCGGTTTTATCCATTGAAAGCATTGAAGCAAGTGTCATGTCGTTATCTGCTCCATATATTGGATAAGGTGTATCATCTTTTTGAATATTTTGAGAAAGTTTTTCACCATCTTTCTTCATATTTTCATTAGTTTTAACAATTACTTGATTATTAAGTAATGCATTACTTGAAGAAATTCCAAGTTTCACTGTTCCATCCCAATTTGAACGTGAAATATAATTAACTTTATTCTCACCTTTATTTTTATAAAGATTTAAATCAGCATTATCAAATTGGTTAGTGATAGGCTTTTCTGTTTCTTTACTAACTGAATATGTTTTATCGTCAAAATCCTTTGTGAATTTTTTAACTAAACTTCCGTTTCCAGAGCCATCCATTCCATCAGATTTTGTTTTTCCTTTAGCATTTAATATATTATTTGTTGCATCATGAGCATCTTTTCCAACAGCAAAATAATAATCACCTGCATCAACAACATATGTTTTAGCATTATGAGAATCATAACTTGCAAATACATCGCCATTAACTTTTACGCTAACTGTTTCAGTATCACCAGGTTTTAATAAGCTAGTTTTTGTATATTGAACTAAATCAACAGCAGATTTTTCAATTCCATTTGTAACATCATAAGTTGTATATGGTTTTTGAATATAAAAATCTACACCTTCTTTTCCAGCAATTTTACCAGTATTTGTAACTTTAACACTTAATTCATATGTATCATCATCATTCTTAATAGCTTTGAAATCTGAGTATGAGAATGTTGTATAACTTAATCCATATCCAAAAGGATAAGAAACTACATCTTTATAATTAAATGTGCCAACATTACTTTTATCTTTTAAAATAGTGTCTTCATAACGTGTTTCTGTATAACGATATCCGTTATAAATACCTTCTTGGTAAACAACATAACTATTTGATTTACCACTATTTGCTGTTGAAATTACTGTACCTTGGTTTTTATAATTTCCAAAATTAGCATAAACAGGATTGAAATAATGTTTTTTATAATAAGTATCTGTTAATTTTCCACTTGGATTAGCCGTTCCGTTAAGAACTTTTGCAATACCATCTGTTGCGTTACTTCCGCCAATTCCTACCCATAAAACAGCATCAATGTCATATTCAGGATCATCGATATAATCACATTGAACTTGGTTAACGCTATTTAATAAAACAACAATTTTAGAGATCTTCTTAGCAGCTTTTAATGCTTTTAAATTCTTTAAAACATCTTTTTCACTAGGTGATAATTCAAGATAATTACCATTTGTGTATCCTGTTCCTGAAGAATTAGCAAATTTTAAATCAGAAGCTTCTGTACCATATCTAGAAAGAACAAAAATACCAGCTTCAGCTTCTTTTTCACGTGCATTTTTATCAATTTGATCCCACTTTGCATCTCTTATTTCGTAATGAGCAGCATCACTTGATGTACTTGAAGTGTGATTATTAAAGTATTGTTTATTGTTAGCGTACCATGAATATAAATCTTCATTAACCTTGAAGCCGTTATTTGTTAATCCATCCTTTAAAGAAACATATTCACTATTTTTTGCATAAGATGAACCACCACCAGAATGAATAAAATTTACTGATGATGAACTATATAAATTAATTTTTGCGTCATTAGTTAAAGGAAGAGCATTACCTTTATTTTTTAAAAGAACTGCACCTTCTTGAGTTGTTCTGCTACTTACTTCTTTAGCATCATCTTGAAGGTCACTAATAGATGTATAATCAGAAAAATAATAAATATTTTCTCCATCTCCACCATTATCTTCTCTAACTTGATTAGATTGTCCTAAAAAGCCAGTGATTGCACCTTCATTAGCTAAAGCGATATTCCCACCAACAAGTGTAATACCAAAAATTAATGTCGTAATATTAGCAACAATTTTTCCTATATTTACTAATTTCATAATTATTCTTTAACCTCAACTTTTTTTAATTTTATTTCGTGTTTTTTAACTAAATAAATTGATACATTGCTTAAAACTATACAAAGTAAATAAAAAATCACTGATAATAAAACATTTTTGTCAATTAAAGCAAACGCTTCTAAACTTATTCCGTTAAAGAATACGCCACTAAAATACATATAAATATAGTTAACGAATAATAAGAATGAAATAAAACTAAAAACCCATAAAACAAATGAAGCATATTTTTGAGTTTTATTAATTAAAAGCATTCCAACATAAAGAGCTATTCCAATAAAAAACGGGATAACAGCTGAAGAATTTTTATATTCATCAAGGGATGCACCCATCGTTAGATAAGATGCAGATGCAATAATTCCGCAAATTATACTAACGATGGCAAAATAGAAACCTATTGATTTATAAAAATCCTTATTAAATAAGTTTTTCATTTATAATCCTTTATTTTTTTACAAAAGTAACTGTGAATTGATATGTACCAAGAGCACTAAATTTAAATTGGAATGGAGCATTTTGAGTCGCATCCATAGTGAACTCAAAAGTACCTTCTTTTGTTTCACCACTGTTTACAGCAATTGTTTGTTCATTTGAAACATTTTTTGAACATGATGCAAATATTGATGTTGATTCATCTCCACCTTTAAATTTAATTGAATATTTGCAATCATATGTTCCATCTTGAGGTGCATATCTTAAGTATGAGAATTGTGTTTTATCACCTTTAGAATTGACATTGTTGGTTATATCGAAATCAATTACATTATCTTTAATTTTTCTAAATGTTGATTTTGCTTTGTCATCTTGGAAGTAATACCATTTTTCTTTATTTGCAATAACATCATTATTCTTTCCTTTTTCAAGATCAACTCTATCATCTGCTACTGCACTATTAACAACAGATACTGTACAACTTGCTGAATATGAGCCTGAAACAGCTGTAATAACTGCTGAACCAACTGACTTAGCTGTAACTTTTCCGTTTTCAACACTAGCAACAGCTTCATTATTTGAGCTCCATTTAATAGTTGGATTTTCTGCATCTGGAACATTAGCTGTTAAAGTAAATTCCTTAACGCCATTTAAATCAAGTTCCTTTGCACTTTCAGATAATGTCATCTTCTTAACTTCACCTGTTTTTTTAAATAATGGAATGATGTAGAAATCTCCAGTTGATTTAAATTTAATTTGAATTGGACTTGTTTCGTCTTTAGATACTGAAGTATAGTCAAATTCAACTTTGTTTAATCCAGCTTTATAAGTTGTATCAGTTCCACCATTAATTGAAAGTAATGATTCTGTTTTACTATAAATAAAGAAAGTTGTTTTATAAATAATTCCACCAACGGCATCAGGTTGATAACGTAAATAGAAGAAGTTAGCACCTTTTATATTTCCATCAGCATCACCAACTCTTGTAACATTTGCGTGGATTAATCCATTATCAATTGTTGGGGTTGATTCAACTAAAACATTATCCATGTTTTCGCATAAATAATACCAAGAACCTGGGTTATCAGCTGCATCAGCTTTTTTACCCGAAGTAAGCTCAGCTACTTCTTCGCCTGTTCCTTTAACTATGATTACACAACTTGAAGAAATTTTATCAGTTTCAGATGAAAGTGTTACAGTTGTCATACCAATTTTTAATCCAGTAACTTTGCCATCTTTGACACTAGCAATTGTTGCATCTTCTACTGACCAAACAGCATCTTTTGCAGGTGTTCCTTTTACATTTATTGTGACTTCTTCATTAAGTTTTATTTCTGCTTTATCATCGAGTGAGAAGAAATTAGCAAATACTTTAACTTTACATGTAGCACTTGCTTTTCCATTAGTTACAGTAATTATAGTTTCACCTGATCCTTGAGCTGTAACTAATCCTGTTTCTGAAACAGTAGCAACTTTTTCATCACTTGAAGACCATTTTAATGTTCCTTCAAAACCACTTTGTTTAGCAGTTAATTGATGAGTGTTTCCTTCACTCATTGAAATTGTAATGTCAGTTTCATTTAAGGTAATAGTGAAATTATTTACAGTAGCAGAAATCTTTTTGCTTTGCAAAACTTTGATAGTGCCTTTCTTTCTAGCACTAACTGTAATCTCACAAGTTCCTTCTTTAACACCGTGAATAGTTCCTTGTTTAACAGTAGCAATTTCTTTATTACTGCTTGCCCAAGAAATTAAATATTCATCATTATTTTTAGTTTTTGCTGTTACTTCTTTATCTTCTCCGACATTTAAAGAAACTTCACTCAATGAGACTTCAAGACCAACGTCTTCTTGTTGAGTAGTTCCCCCAACATCACCTTTATTATCGTCTTTAGGTCCGCACGAAACAATGGCTCCGCCTACTCCAAAAGCCATTAAACTGCATAAAGCAATTAATTTAATTTTTTTCATTTTTTCCCTCTTTCAAGCACTTTGCTTTTATATAGTATATTATTTTTTATAATAGAAAAAAATTGCAATTTATTTAAAAATCCTTTTTTGCAGTTGCGTGCTCTAAGTATCGATTTCATCGGTGTTTTTTC
>UQXJ01000047.1 GCA_900545015.1 uncultured Mollicutes bacterium
TTAAAAAGTTTATGAATATGTGTTTTTGTCCCTGCCGTAAAATTGATCATTTTAGCTGAAAGTAGGCTTTCAATGTCTACTTTTTCAGCTTCAATGTCTACTTTTTCAGCTTCAATGTCTACTTTTTGAGTTTCAATGTCTACTTTTTCAGGCTTTAAAAGTCCACTGATATGCATGTTTCGGCTATGTAATTCATTCTTTTCATTCAAAAGTAGATTTCTTAAAAACGTTTCAAGATATTCAGTTGTTTCGTGAATACCTTTTTGCAAATTCGTATAATTTGCGCGTACAAGAGCATTCCTAAAGTACCAAGCATTTTCAGCAAATATATCATTTGTTGTTTCAAAACCAAGTGTACGCAAATATTTAATAAAGAATACGGCAGTAGTTCGTGTATTTCCTTCTCCAAAAACGTGAATTTGCCACAGTCCAGAAATAAATATCGCAAGATGATGAATAATTTCATCCATCGACAATCCTTTATAAGAGAACTTTTTTTCAAAAGAGAAATCATATTCAAGAGTGGCTCTCAACTCCGATGCACTTCCATACACAACCGTAGCACCATCAAGTACCCATTCTTTTTTTGTAATATTATAATCCCTAATCTTTCCTGCATGATTATAAATTCCTTGAAAAAGTTTTCGATGAATAGAAATGTATTCATTTGGTGAAAATGAAAAAGCCGTTTCCGATAAAGCTTCTGCTATTCGAGCTGAAACTTTATCAGCTTCCTCTGTACGTTCTCCATCTTTCCACTCAGGGCGTTCTTCATAATAACTATTTATCAAGCTCTGAGCTTCTTTGATTGTAATTTTGCCTTCGATATTTTGAATTGCAGTATCTATCAAATATTTTGATGGTTTTAAGCCGTCTACCGCTTGTAAGCCAATAGCAGTGCTCCAAACGTAGCCTTTCCTAAATTTATCAGGTTCAGTTTCTCTTAAATACTCTTTGAATGGATCTTTATTCATTTTCTTTTACACTCCCATATTTTGAATTATATACTATTATTTGCAAGCGTTTTGTGCTTCAGCTTTTTTAGTTACTGCTTTAACTACTTTTCCATCAATGTGTGTAACAGTCTTTTCAGCATATTTAATGCATGTTGATGGATAAAAACATGCAAAAAGCTACTAAAAAGTTCATATAGTGCAGAAAAACAATCATTTTAAGAATCCTTGAAATTGTATCATGCGAAGGATTTTTTGATTCCAAATATTTTTTAAAATCTTTAGCATGCTCTTCGCCATAAATTTCAATGTCCGTAGAAGTATCGTAGCCACATAAAGTAGCAAAAATCATAATTAAAATAACATCAGATAAACGATGTCTGATCCATCTTTTTGTTCTAGGATCTTTAATATCTTTAAGCATTTCTTTTAAACTATTAATATTCGGGGAAGTCATTTTTTAGACCTATTTTTTCTATTATATTTCTTTGCTCGTTCGTTAATGAACCGACAATTACTTTACTTCCAAGTTTCACTGAACAGATGTATTTTAATGGTTCCAATTCATCTTTTGAGAAGGTAGTAAATTTTAAAATAAAATCTAATTGCTGAGAGATACTCATCTTGTATTTCGAGCGAATTTCGTCTTTTGATATATACTTAAAATTCTCCTCATCTTGTAAATAAGATTGAGGTGACAAAAGCAAAATAAAGTTAGAGTAAAGATTCTTGCTTATTCTTTTATTGTTGATATTGTTTCTCTTTTCGAAATCATCAACAAATTTCATTAAAAAACGAGAAAATCCAAATTCTCTAATAATTGGATTTGAAATATCACAAACGCATCTTTCAACTTTATGAAAACCTGTATAATCAATCTTTCCTACGATATCGCCAATTACTTGAACTGGATACTTTTTTTCAGGAACACGTTTCGATGTTGCCTTATATACGTAATATTGATTATTAACGCATTTTACAATTGTGCCTTTTGGCCTATATTTTTTAACAAAATCTGGATAACTCATCTTTATTATATTTTACATTGTATTGAAAGATAATACACTACATTTTTGTATTCAAAAACCCTCTACGCGAATTTATATCGGCTTTGAGAGCTTTTAATTACTTTGCAATTGCCTTAGCAAAATGTCACTTCGAATGTCACTTTAAATGTCACTTCATTTGGCAAAAATGTCACTTCATTTGACATGTTTTTAATTTTCCATCGATTGTATTTCTTAAGGTAATGATCTTATCATTGACTAAGCTCAATTTTCTTAATAATACAACAGTTCCATCATTTTGAATTCCATAGTAAATAACGCCTTCTCCAAACTTATTAAGCACACCAGAAATCGACTTCATACTATTAATAGCTTCACCAGTACTTTTTTAAATTACCATTTTTCACTTTTCATTTTAACTTATTGATGTCTCATTATGTATAAATTAAACAATAGAAAAATAGTTTGTCACCAATTTTGGCGTAAATTTGGCGTAAATAAAAATTTTCTTTTTTTTTCTAAGAAATTTATATTTTAAACATCAATAATCAAGCTCTTTATACTAAAGAATCTATTTTTCAGTATTTCCAGTTTCTATTAATCCATTTTTAACTAATCTTTTAATGAATTCATTGTCATTTAAATTAAGAATATCCTCACTCCATTTTCTGATAACATGAACATTCGATACGTTTTGCAAACTCTTTATAAATTTAGAATATTTATACATTTCTGTACTTGCTTCGAAAATATTTGAATCAGAAATGGTCAAAGAATTATATAAAGCAAGTTCGTTTTTATTATCTTTATCGCTAATTGTTTTAAGGAAATTACCATAAAGCAATGGTAATCTAAATTTAAGCAAACTAACATAATTTTCGTAAAAATATTTATCAATAATGCTTGTTGCAAAATAAAAGTGTAGTTTGTTATTTAAGACATCAAAAAAGATATGATTATAATAATCAATATCAACAATCAATCCATGTATTGATCCATCTCCGCCAACTTTCTTAACTTCATTTGAAATAGATGTTAAATATTGATTTGTATTAAATAAGAGTTTTTCAACATTTTTGACATATAATTCAAGGTTTTTAAAGTAATAATTAAGACTTTTATTAACTTTTCTTATCGCTGCGCCTTCTAAAATATAAAGTTGCTCTTTATAAGAAGCGAAAAACATATAAAAATTGTTTTTCTTTATCATAAAGTACTTATCGTTTTCATGAGTCATTTTCATTAAATAATTTATGCCTCTATAAAATTTTATATAGTCATATGAACTTATCTCATAAATTCCATCATCAAAAGAATCAAACCAATGATAGTTTTCGTTAATGCTAAAATACTTTAGTAATAGATTTTTTCCTTCATAACCTATTTGATTATCAGCATAAATATGTTTATCTCTATCAAAATAATTTAAATGATTATGGCCATTTACATATCTAAAATTTCCTAGTTCACTATCATCATCGCACCAGTCCTTAATAGGCATATGTGTTAAAACGATAACATTTTTATTCTTTAAGCATCTTTTAACCTTATTAAATAATTCATTAAATTTCTTAGATTCTTCTATTTCTTGTTCTCTTGTAATAGCGTTTTGATAGACGCCACCATTGGCATTTAATACTTCATTTCTACCTGAAAAACCTATTCCACCAAAAATAATAATTTTTGCTTCACGTGTTTTTAATGAAAGTTCATTATCACTAATATTAATTAATTCTTTGGTTCTTATTTCTCGTACACCTGAGCTTGTAATATAAAATAAATTATTTTGAACAAGTTTCACACCTTTCTTATCAAGAATTTTTCTATATTCTTCCGTTATTTCTTCAATGTTTTTTCCTTCAAATGGCCATAATTCATGATTTCCTAATGTTACGAACGTTTTTATTTTTGATACATCTAATTCATTAAAGAACATTTTATATAAATTAATATTATTGGTAACATCACCTGCAATTAATAGCAATTCTTCATTATCAAACATCTGATGTTCTCTTCTAATTTCACAATATTTATTGTGCATTCTTGAGTTAAAATCTCTTATGTAAAATATAGCATCATTAAAATTTGAAATTTTATTAGCATCAAATCTATGTCCTAAATGTAAATCAGAAATGTAACCAATTAACGCTTCTTTTTCTTCTATTTCATGAGCAAATTCAATTTCATTATTTAAAACACTCAATTCATTCTTAGTGACGACTTCAATATAATTTAGTTTTTTATTTTCTACAAGAGGTAATGAAATAGAAGTAAAGTCTAGTTTTAGCAGATCTTCTTTTCTTGCAAGCACACCATCTAATTTTAAGCTCTCAATCTTCTTTAAGTTCCCAACTCCTTCACACATGATAAGATCACTATTTGATAAATCATTTTTCAAAAAGTGAATGAAATCACAGATTAAATCAAATTTATTTTCTTTCTTATAAAATGAAGTTTTTCTTTTATTGAATAGAATTTGTTCAACTATAAATTTTCCATCTTTATAGTATTTTTTAAGGATAACTTCCCCTGGCTCACCAAAAGGTAATATAGTATTTTTACCAGTTTTATATTTCTTTAAATCGCTAATTTCAATAAAAGAATCTTTTAAATCTGCTGACGTTAAATCCCCATTTAAATAGTCTGCCATCTCTTCGAAAGTAAAGAAATAATCTTTAATTTCATCAACTTTTTCTTCTCCTTGGTAGTAAGAAAATTTAACTATAAAAAGGCCTCTTTCATCATCATAGTATGGAAAATATTCAACTTTTGTGGCGTTTTTTAAATTAATGAAGATTGTTTTGAGTTCTCTTTTTATATCTCTATTAATTCTTTCACTCCAATTTTCATTATAATAAGAAGCAGCAAATTCTTGTGCAAAATCTTCTCCAAAATATAACCATAAATATCTAAGTGTATCTTCATCGCTAATAGTTGCGTGAGTAACAAATAATTTTAAAAAATTATATGTTTGTTCTGGATATTTCGAAGAATCAATATTAAGTCTTTTAAAATAATTTTTCGTTGCCTCAGATTTGCTAAGCTCATCAACAAATTCTTTATGGCCAACACTATAGTTCTTTGATTCAAGCGCTTCCTTTTTCTTCTTTTTATATTGTTTAATTATAGAACTTTTATTAATATCATCATCAATGAAACTATCAAAATTTAATTTACTAATTTCTAAATTAAATTTTTCTATTTCTTCATTAGTAAATTCATATCCATAAAAACAAGTGTTTTTATTATAAATATCATGATGAACATATTCATAAAAAGTTCCAAAGTCATTAAAAGCACAATATTTTTCAATAACCCTAGTATCATAAGTATACTCAACTACGAAAAATTCTAATTTTAAAATATTATATCCGGCATATTTAAAGATTCTAACTTCCAATTTTTTATTAGCAATAGACCAAAGTACATCAAATTTTTCAAAATTTGTTAAATCATTAAAGTTAGCTTTGTGCGTTAAACTTTTAATTATCTTTTTCGCTTTTTCTGAATTTGTTAGTCCAAAAAGCTTATCTTTATTTATCATAACCTTATTTTAATAAAGAAATTAAATTGAATAAACACTAAAAAAGAAAAAGTTTTTATAATGACAGTAGCTATTTCAAAAAAATAAAACATTAACTTATTTATATGTTCCTATTTTTAAGCACTACAATTATTAAAATAATTATTATTAAACCGCCTAATGCACAAGTACCACCTATTATAATAGGATTTAAATTAATCTCTTTTTCTAATTTAGGTATAACTTCTGTTTCTTTTTCTCCACAAATAGAACAAGTTCTTGTTTTAAACCCTTCACTATCAGTTGTTGGTTCTACTTCAACTTTCCATTCACCATAGTTATGTCCTTTTGCTGGTATTTCTTTATAAGTAGAATAATCACATTTTGAGCAAGTATCATATGCTTCATGACCACTTGTTGTACAAGTTGGATCAACTTTATCATGATGAATTAAATCGTGACCACGAGGAGCGATTGTTTCAGTAACTATGTCTCCACAAGTTCCACATGTTTTGTGCTTTGAACCACTTTCAATACATGTTGCATCTTTATCAACTATCCAGTCTCCATAAGTATGACCGGTTGCTGGTAAAATAGTTCTTTTTCTAGTTTCACCACAACGAGTACAAACTTCTTCTTTATATCCGTCTTTTGTACATGTTGGTTCAACAACTTTAGCTACATAGTCATGTCCTAAAGCAGGGATTTCTTTATAAGTAGAGTAGTCACATTTTGAGCAAGTATCATAAGCTTCGTGCCCACTTGTTGTACAAGTTGGATTAACTTTATCATGATGAATTAAATCGTGACCATGAGGAGCAATTGTTTCAGTAATTACATCTCCACAAGTTCCACATGTTTTGTGCTTTGAACCACTTTTAGTACACGTTACCTCTTTATCAATTATCCAGTCTCCATAAGTGTGACCTGTTGCTGGTAAAGTAGTTCTATTTCTAGTGTCCCCACAACGAGTACAAACTTCTTCTTTATATCCATCTTTTGTACATGTTGGTTCAACGACTTTTGTCTCATAGTCATGTCCTAAAGCAGGGATTTCTTTATATGTAGAATAATCGCATTTTGAGCAAGTATCATATGCTTCATGGCCGCTTGTTGTGCAAGTTGGGTCTGCTTTATCATGATGAATTAAATCATGTCCTGTTGCTGGAATTTCCTCTGTTTCTAAAATTTCATGACACTCACTACATTCTTTGTGTTTACTTCCGTTTTCTTCACAAGTTGCATCTTTATCAATTATCCATTCATAAAGAACTGCACCATCATGTATCGCCAAATCTAAATTAAATTCCAGATTTTTCAATTCAGGATAAGGATATTTTATATCGCCTTGCATTGTCCAAATATTTTCAAAATCAAAGCCTTGAAAGTTAAAAGAGCTCTTTAGTTCGCTATTTGAAAGCCCTATAATCGAGTTAGTGGCATCACCAGATCCTTTCCAATTTGACACATAATCATTTAAAAAATAACAATTATCTATATTTAATGGTTCATGTGCATCCCCACAAATAGCACCAAAATTATCAATCTTTTTATGGGTGATTATTGCTGAATAGGAATTTCTAAAGCTCCCTGTGTAAGAATACCCAGCTATTCCTCCTGCTACTTTTCCAATCAATTCGCTTTCATGTTCCAATAAAACAAAGCAGTCTTCAATCAACCCATAATTGACCCCAACAATTCCACCAACTTCAGCTACAGAAGAATTAATGTTTGCACCATTAACATAACACTTGCTTATTTTTCCTGTCAATATACCAGCAATAGAACCCACAGAATAGGAATCGCTATAAAAGTCAAAACAAACATTAATATCGCAATCTATCATGCCAAATTCACTAATTATTCCTGATACACCAAAAAATAATCCAACATTACTGTTTTTTGTTGCATGGAGGTACATATATAAGTTTTTTACGTAATGGCCATTGCCATCTAATTTACCAAAAAAAGAATATGTATGATATACAGGTTTTTTCCCAGCTTCTAAATTAGGTACCTCACGAACGATTCCAATCGGTTGCCAGCCTTCACCATTGTTATAAAATTCACCACCTTGTTCAAAATCTTTAGACGCAAAAATTAAATTTTCACACATCTTAAAATATGAACCAGGATGGATTCTCATATTATCTAAATGTTTTTTTGTAGCAATAATAAACGGATCATAAATCATTCCTGTACCAGATTGGTAATGAATATTATTTTGTGTTAAATACTCATAAGATACTTTTTTTAAAACAGGAAACGTACACTTTTCACTTTTTTTAGTGTCCAAATTTGAGAGAAGTCAAAGCTATCAAAAGTACTTTCTATGCAAAGCTCTTCATAAGAGCAAGTAGTCGTATAATCTCGTCCTTTTCCAACTCCTTTAATTTCTTCATATGTATAAGTACCGAGAACAGTTTTTTCTGAAGTATTAATGCCAATTATTCCGCCAAATTTTTCTCCATAAATCAAACCAGTATTGTAAGAATTGGAAATGAAACTTTCGACATCAGCGTAGGCTACGATTCCTCCGGCAGAAGCATAATAACTATTCGAGAAAACCGAACCATGATTAAAACAATTTATGATGGTGCCGTTTGTGGCAGCACATATTCCTCCACAATATGATTGTTCAGAAGCGTAATCATCAAATGCGTATACTTCTCCACTATTATAGCATTCTGATATTGATCCTATTGACTCTCCAACAATCCCACCACTATATGCATATAAATATTCTGGTGAATTCCAACGTGTCGCAACGCCATTTATTACCCCCATGTTTTTGCAATATTTAACTTCTGCAACGCTATATCCAGTAATACCTCCAGCCCAAACAAAAGTCGTCCTTCCAAAGACATTAGCATAATTTATACAATTATAAACATCAGCAGAGGAAATACCACTTATGCCTCCAATATGATACTTAACTATACCATACAGATCATCTTTGTCGTTTGCCGTAATATTGCCCTTATTAATACTATTAGATATTTTTCCGGAAGAATATGCACTAATGCCTCCTATAGACAGCCTAAGTTCTCCTGCCTCTTCTAAAGCACGTGTTGTAACATTGATTTCGCCATAATTTGTACAATGTCGCTAGCCTAAATATTTAATGACGATTTTGTCAAATTAAATGATGATATG
>UQXJ01000048.1 GCA_900545015.1 uncultured Mollicutes bacterium
AAGAAAGGAGAAATTCTAAATTCCTCATTAATTGAGATAAATTTAGAATACAAGATAAAAATATGAAAAAAAATAAAATTATTAATACGTTAGGAATTTTACTTCTTTCTTCAACTTTCGTTAGCTGTGGTACAAGAGGCACTAAAGATGATGTAAATCCAAATAACTTCTTAATTTTAACAAGTGGAAGTTTACAAGCTGGCGGAAGTGCAAAGTTCCAAGTAAATTACAAAAGTGAAACTTTAGATAACGCTAATATTAAATACGAAGTTGTTGAAGGTGCTGATAATGTAAAAGAAGAAAATGGTGTTTTTTATTTTATTAATCGTGAAACAACATCTTTTACAATTAAAGCATCACTTAAATATAACGAAAAAGATTACACAATCAGTAGAAAATATGAAGTTGTAAATGATGATATTACATTCCTTAAAGATATTAAAACTAATGGTGTAAAGGGTAAAGAATATAACGTTAGAGGTACTGTCGTATATAAAAAACCTAACAAATCAGGATTTGATGGCATTGTACTTGCTGATGGAACAGACACAATTTATGTTTACGGACCAGAAGTAGCAGATAGCGTTAATGTAGGAAATAAAGTTAAATTATCTGCAAACTTTGCTCAATATATTGTTAAAGGCGAAGAAACTGCCGCTGAAAAATGGCAATTCACAGGTGGATTACAACTTGAATACCCTAAAGTTCTATCAAATGATGGAAAAACTGATAATTCATTTTTAAGCGAATTAATATATGATTCATCACTTGCTGATGTTGAAAATCACCCAATGTATGACAACATAACGTCTAACTTATATAGAGTAAATGCTAAAGTTCATAAGGTTCAAGAACAAGGATATTTTAATTATTATTTCTATGATCCAAATGAAGTTAATAGCATGTATGCTTATTCTAATTATAATGGTGCTGAATATAATTGGTTAGCAGAATTTGATGATGACAAATATCATGAATGTGTAATCATGGTTGTTAACGCTAAATGTACAATGGCTAATACATATTATAGAATGATACCATTTGCAGTTGATTCAAAAGAATATGTACAAACAAATTCAGATAGAGTTAATGGCGTTATGGTTAGAGCATTAGATTCATTTAATAAAACTTTCTATACAACAGGTGTTAAGCAAAGCATCCCAACATTAAAAGAAGATAAACTTTATAAAGATGCAAAGATTACTTATACATCAAGCAATCAAGAAATTGCTAAAATTACTGATACAGGTTTTGACCTTTTAGGAAAAACTGGTAGTGTTGATATTACAGTTAATGTTGAATATAAAGATGCAAAGAAGAGTGTCGCTACAGCTCTTGATATTAAAGCAAAACCAGTCGTAACAACAAAAAACATTGATGATATTTTAAAAGGCGAAGTTGGCGATGAAGTAGCTATTGAAGGCATTGTTGTCGACTATTCATGGCTAGCAAATTCCGGAACAGATAGAGGCGTTTACTATGTTCAAGACAAAACAGGAAGAACAATCATGATTCAACCTAACGCTCAATCAATTGGAACTGAACTTGAACCAGGTGAAAATGTAATCTTTAAAGGAAAACTTGCTGTTGGTTTAGGCGATTATATTTATTTCGAACAAAACTTCAAAATTACTGATGGAACATTATTATTCCATGATTCAGCAAAAAATCCTTTATACAAAGAAATTGAAGCTAAAACAATTGAGGAATTAGCTGCTTTAGTACCAAACGATGATCCATCGATGATTGGTAGAATTTATAAAACAACATATAAAGTTAAATTAGATGTTAAGCCATTCTATTCTAACTATGTTATTTATTCACTAGATGAAACAGTAAGTTTCAATGCTTACTCAAGTAATGCTAAAATTCTTTCATTCTTAGATAAATATGTTGGTAAAACTGTTACAGGTTATATTGCAATTAGAGACTCAAAAACAGGCTCTCAACCTCGTTACGATGTATTAAGAAGTAATATTGAAGTGGTTGAATAATAATGAAAAGAATTAGATTTTTAAGTCTATTAGTATTTTCATCAGTTGCTTTTTCTTGTTTCAGCTGTGGAAAACCAGCTGAACAAGAAAAGCATTACGATAATTATGTTGAAATTATTAATTTCATTGGTGGTGAATTCACTAATTTAACACCTGATAAGCATGAAGTTGGTGATGAAATTCAAGTACAAGTAAAAGCGTTTAGTGGATATTATCTAAGTGCTTTAGAAATTAGTACTAATCAATCTATTAAATATGTTACTAAAGATACATACTCATTTATTTTAGAAAAAGGTGTGAATTCTTTAGAACCTATTTTTAATAGTATAAATAATAGTAAAGATTGCTCTTTAAAAACAAATACTACTTTAGGTGGAACAATTGCTTTATCTTCCTCACAAAGTTATTTAGTTGGTTCAACTTGTAATTTTAGTGTTAATGTGGATTCAGGTTATAAGCTTGATAGTTTAAACATTAATGGTGTTGAAAGCTATGATGTAAATAATAAAGAAAATAAATATACTTTTACATTATCTACAAATATTAATATTATCGATGCTTCGTTTAGTACAGTCGACATTAATGTTGATGAAAATAAATATGAAGTTGTAGATGAATTTAAAATTGAAAAAACAGTAGTAGAAACTAGTATTAGTGAAATGAATGACCCTTATGTTAACGTTAACAAAGATGAATTCTATGCAAACTATAAACCTGCTACTAGTTATGAAGATGCATATTTTAGAAGTAAACACTATTTAATTAGTGGTGATATTGCTCCACAAAAACATATCCCTGCAGAAAATAGTCCAGTCGCTGAAAAGCCTCAAACTGATTCCGGAGTTATGTATAAAAATGCACTTTGTAGATATGAAGTAGACAAAGACGGAAATTATATTTCTTACACTATAAATACTCTCGATGGTTCATCAATGAAAGTTTATTATGGTGCAGGTTATTCTAGTTTAGATGAAGTTAGTGCCTATTTATTTGCTTTTGGCTATCCACCAGCAAATACAACAAAAGGAACCAAAAAAGATGAATCCATTAAAGCAGTTCAAAAGTGGGGCAGATATGCTCGTCTTAATATCGGAAGATTTAGCGGCGATACTACAAAATATCCATTTGAACCATTATTAGATGGAATTAGGGATAAATATAATTATTATGAAACTGATTTTGGTTCTGACGATGAATATATGGTTGGTTCAAGATTAGAAAAACCATATTACTATAACGGTAATATTAGTAGAAGTGCTTGTCGATTTGTTTTTAATTTTGAAAACAAAGATGGAAGTGAATTAAATTTAAAAAATAGACATGTTTATTACACCTATAATCATTACAATGATTTTGAAGAATATTTAAACTATAAAGGTGGTTATACACAAAGATTTGGCAGCGAATCTGTTGGAAACGAACCAAACGATAATAATCCTGCAGTTAAACCAAGCAATCCACCTCTCACTATCAGTGCATTATTTAAATGAAAAAAGCTGAAGCTAGGAAAAAATATCTTTTAATAAGAAAAAACATCGAAAATAAAAACTTAAAGGATGATATTATTTTTAATGTAGTCATCAATTTAATTAAATTGAAATCATTTAAAAATATCGGAATTTATTATTCATTAAAAACTGAAGTAGATACACATAAAATAATCAATTATTTGTTATTGAATAATATAAATGTGTACCTACCTTCAGTTAATGAAGATTATTCGTTAAGTTTTTATAAGATTGATTCAATAAACGATTTAGTTTTTAACGATAACTTTAAAGTCTATGAACCAAACAAGAGGAAAGAAAAAATGCTATCTAATATAAATCAGTTAGATATCATTTTTTTACCCCTTGTAGCTTTTAATTCTTCATATTATAGAATTGGTATGGGGAAAGGCTGCTATGATAGAACTCTTTTTAATTATAATAATTTAAAAATTGGTCTTGCTTATAGAGAACAAAAATTAAAAGAAGTCGTTAAATTTGATTCATTTGATTTAAAATTAGATGCTGTTATAAACGACTAAGGGAGAAATTATGAAAAAAATATTCCAAAAGTTACTTTTTATTGTCCCTCTTGTTGGACTTTTTAGTTGTGGAGAAAAGCCTGATATTAGTACATCAATAAAAGATACTTTAACTATTATAGGCATTAATGATTTTCATGGAGCGTTTCTTCAAGATGATAGTTATAAGCAAACAGGCTTCAGTAGAATTGCTAGATATATTGAAGATGAAAGAAAAGATAGAGATTATTTTATAACTCTTTCTAGTGGGGATATGTTTCAAGGTGGTGCTGAATCTAATATTACTAAAGGAAAAATTGTGATAGATTCAATGAATTCCACAATGTTTGCTTCAATGACTGTAGGAAATCATGAATTTGATTGGACAGAAGCAGCTTTAAAAGAAAATGCTCAAAGAATGAATTTCCCTTTACTTGGAATTAATGTCTTCTATAAAGGAACAAATAAAAGACCTGATTTTCTTAAACCATCGACTGTAATAAATAAAAACGGATTAAAAGTTGGAATTATAGGGTGTACTCAATATGATTTAGGAACTTCGATTTTAGCTACAATTGCTAATAATTATGATTTCGTTGATCCAGTTGAACTTGCTAAAGAAGAAGCAATTAGATTAAGAGAAAAAGAAAAATGCGATATTATTATCGTATCGACTCATGATGGTTCAGCTAGTACTTATAAAGAATTATCTAAAGATTATAATGGTGCGCCATATGTTGATGCTTTATTTCTTGGACATGACCATAAACCAAAATCAGGAATCTATAACAATATGCCTTATCTAGAAGGCGGCTGTAATGGCAATTATCTTGCAAGAATGGATTTTGATATTGAAAGAAATAATGGGAAATGGTCAATTGCTAATAAAGAATATAAAGTTGTTGAAACAAGCTCATTTATATTAGAATCAGATAAAATCAATAATATTTATAAAGAATATCAATCAGAAATATCTGCTGTTAGAGATCAAAATTTATATACTTTTACAAATAGCGTATCTAAATCAAATTTTTCTTTATTTGCAGCTAAATCATTGTTGGATTTCGCTAATAAGAAATTAACTTTTGACAAAACTATATCACTTGGCGTTATTAATAATGGCGGAATTAGAACAAGCGTAGCAGTTGGTGAATTTACTTATGGGGATTTAATTAAAGTCTATCCATTTGAAAACGTTATTTGTGTTGTTAAAGTTGATGATTCAATGATTAACTATTATAGAAATGGTAGTAACCTTTATTCTTATGAAACAAATGATTTTAAAAAAGACAAAGATGGCTATTATTATGTTGCAACAATTGATTATGTCGCTTTTTATAATACAGCTCCTAGAATTGAAGTGTTTTCTTTCAATGATTATTTATGTAGAGATGTAATTGCAGAGATACTTAAAACAGACGGATATAATGTATAAAAAAATTAGGCAAACGCCTAATTTTTTGATTATATAATGATTATTTAAACCAGAATGGATAGTCGAATAAGATAATCCAAACGATATCTAAGATCCAACCAACTGTTCCTGCAGCAACAATCCAAAGGATAGCTAAGATTAATTGAACAGCGCTTCCGTTTTCAATAGCTTTTGCGATTCTCCAAATTGCCCACGTAATATCGAGAATCCAAAGACATAAAACAAGTTTGAGCCATTTTGGGTTCTTTTCCATCCAATTTGTAAATTCTTTCATAAGTTCACGCCTCCAATAAAATTATAGCACAATGATTTTTGTTAGTTCATATCTTTTATAACTTAAAGCTTAAAAATAAGCCGTTTTCTTCATTTTTTGAACTTTTATTAGTAATTAAAGGCATTGCATAGCTTAAAAAATTACTTTTTATATTGTTGCGATGCCTATTTAAATAAGTTAATGGAAGATATTTTTCTTTGTTAGCGATTAAACCGATATCAATTAAATCATATTTAACTTTATAAGGATCGGATGATATACGTTTAATAGTAACCATCTTATTGGATTCACCTTTTAGTGCTTTCCTACAGGCAATTTCTCCAACCTTAATCGCTTCTTTTACATCGACTTCAGATGATAAAATCGAATTTGCTCTTTGGAGAAGCGAAAGTTCAATATAACGTGTTTTATAGCCAAAAGTTTCTTCAACCAATTTTGATAAATAAACAGCGACTCCACCTAATTGTTTATGACCAAATGAATCGATTTGAGAACTCATATTTGCAATTAAATTTCCATGTTCATCTCTTATACCTTCGCTAACGCATACTAAACAATGTTTATTTTTAGAATATGTTGCTTTTATAGAATTTAAAAAATCTTCGGTGTTAAACGGTGTTTCAGGAACATAAATATAATCAACTTTTGCACCATTAAGTTTAGCTAAATAACTACAAGCTGTTAACCATCCTGTATTTCTACCCATTATTTCTACAATATTCACCCTTCCGTTTAAATAACTAGCATCATCAAAATAAACTTCACTTACGGCGTTCGCAATAAATTTTGCAGCAGAAGGATATCCAGGTGTGTGATCATTAAAAACTAAATCGTTATCAATTGTTTTTGGGATACCGATAGAATTTATTTCATAATTTTGTGATTTAAGATAATTTGTAATTTTTCTAATAGTGTCCATTGAATCATTTCCACCATTATAGAAGAAATAACGGATATTATATTTTTTAAAAATTTCTAAAATTCTTTCATATTTATCTTTATCAGAAATAGGATCACTTAACTTAAAACGATTACTTCCAAAAGCAGCGCCAGGAGTAGTGAGCAATTTTTTTAATTCAGCTTCATTATATTTAGCTAAATCGATGATTTCCTCTTTTAAAAGACCTTCAATTCCAAAATGCATTGCGTAGAAATTTTTGATTATAGTTTTATGCTTTTTAACTTCTTTGATTAATCCATAAGCACTAGAGTTAATAACACTTGTAGGTCCACCACTTTGACCGTATATTGCGTTTCCAATTAATTGATATTTCATTCTTAAAAGTCTATCAAATTTTACTTATTTTTTAAATGGCAAAAACTTTATAAGTGAATTTTGGAAAAACATTGTAAATGCTTTCATTATCTTGAAAATAAAATAATACGATTAGAATCGTATTATTAGCTATTTAAATAAATGTTTAAGATATAAATTAATCAATATTTCCTTTCATTACATCTTTTAGAACTGCTGTAAGAACCTCAATTGATTTATTATCATAACCATCATTATTAATGATTAAATCAGCGTAATATTCACTTGGCCCAATAATTTCTTCATACATTGGTTGAACGGTTGAAAAATATTGATTAACGATTGATTCATAACTACGTCCTCTTTCGTTTGTATCTCTTTCCATACGTCTTAATAATCTTCTTTCTCTACTAGCATTAATGAATATTTTTAAATCACCTAATTCGCGAATTTCTTTATTAACGAGAGCCATTATTCCTTCAACAATGATTAAATCTTTTGGCTCAACTACTTTAGTTTCTTTTGAACGATTGTGATTGACATAATCGTAAATTGGTTTTTCAACTGTTTCTCCATTTTTAAGAGCAGTTAATTGTTCTTTCATTAATTTCCAATCGAATGCTTTTGGATGGTCGAAATTTTGCTTTTTTCTTTCTTCCATCGAAAGACTTGATAAGTCTTTATAATAATCGTCAATACTAAAATGAGTGACTCTATCGGCTCCTAATTGTTCAACAACCTTATGAATAACGTATGTTTTGCCACTAGCTGTACCGCCACCAACTAAAATAATTTTTGCCATATTTTTTAAACCCTTTAAAAATATAACACATAAAGAAGATTAATGTGATTATTTTTTATCTTTTTATGGAAATATGAAACAAAAGTTAAAA
>UQXJ01000049.1 GCA_900545015.1 uncultured Mollicutes bacterium
GCTCTTTGCTAGAGATTACCAGACTGGGAGTTTCACCCAGTTATATTAATTACGCCGAACTGGCGCACCCTCTAAATACAATTTTATTGGATTTAAGAGAGCAAATCAATATATTTTATAAGACATTGACACACATAAATATATTTTTTATAAGAAAAAATAATCAATTTAAATCGTAAAAAAATAGTACCAATTATCGTTATTTAAGCATAATAATGAGTATTTAACGCTCATAGTTTTTTTGGATAAATATTGATTTATTTAATTTTCATTTTTTTAGTTTTTAGATATTTTTATTAATTAAAACTACCTTTTAATTAATTTAAGCTTCTAATTCTTCATCAGTTTCATCTTCATCAACATATTCAGATTTAAATTCAGAAGGAATATATCGATAAGCTATATTTAAAATTACTGCAAAATTATGTTTATTATTTTCATCATAAGAAGATAGATCTTTGATTGTTTTATGTGTTTCATCATTATAGTCAATATCGATCGAAGCAAGATTAGCATCAAGTGCTTTACATTTTCCATCTTTAAGAGACTCAACTAATTTTGATAAAAGACTAAAGTTCTTGTCATAATCACTTCTAGTAATGCCAAATTCATTAAAAATAAGTTCCATATCATAGCATCTCACTTTACGTTTATCCGAAAACAATGATTGGTCTAAAGGCATTCTCATAAAAAGCACATTATCTTTTGTAAAAACGATGAAATCGCGATACAAATCTTCAAAATATCCCCGATTTGAATAACTAAAGTTAATTGTTATTCTTTTAATTTCTTTTTCCATATTTTCCTTATTATATACTAAAAACTTAAACTAAATCTTAATTTCTTTTTCTAAGAAAAATTGCATTAATAAAAATTGAAACGCAAGCAACAGCTAGACAAACAATAGCACAAATTAGTATTGTAGGTGCACCCTTAAAAAGTGCAATTATATGAACGTCTAGAATGAGGCAAAGGATAGAACAGGTGTAAATAACCATTCCTAAACGTTTTTTATCAGTAAAAAATATGTAGATTAATAAAAATAATGAGGAGCAAAATGATAAAATTTCAAATATAAATAGACTGACATAAGCAGTTTTTAATTGAATTGAATAAAATTCATCTATCAAAACACGAAAGAGAGGTTGCTCAGTAATAGTGATAATATACGATTCTGACCCAGTAGAAACAACGAGGCCATGACTAAATCCAAATATTGGCATACAAGGTAAAGCAATTAAAATAGATAAGATGCATGATGCAGCTAATAAAAACGATATGATGAGTGTAGCTAATGCTTGTTTTTCTGTTTTGTCCATTTCGTTTACCTTTTAATTATTATAAATTCATCTAGCGCAACTTACTTTATTATAAAATTGCTCAAACGATAAGTTCTTACAATGTTATTATAACATGCAAAATAGCAATCAAAACAACTTTAAAACTAATGCGATATCAAAGGCAAAATGGTTTTAAAAGCAATGCATTAAACTTGTTCAGCATAAGTTGATTCATCCAAATAATAGCCATATAAAATGCTCGAGAAGGCTTCTCTCGAGCATTTAAGTTATTTTAATTTATTTTATCAAGGCATTATTTAACATGGCTTAAATCAAGTCTTGAATAGAACACAACTGAGCCAAAGATATCAGCACCTTCACCACTTGTAATACCAGTAAATTTTGTTCCATCAGGTAGTTTTTCATACCCAAATTCAATATAAACTTTTTTATTTCCATTAAGCTTATCACCAATTAAATAATACAAATCATGCATATTGCTATCTGTCTTGCCACTTCCATCAACAATATTGCCATTAAATTCAACATGATCTGCAGGAAGTCTATAAGTTGCAGTTTCTGGATTATATTTGCATAGATAAGTCCAATCAGTTCCGTTTGTTGATAGTTTAACTGTTGTACCAAGTCTAGTATTTAAACCAGTGAATCTAAAACCAGCATGCTTTAAGTCAAGTGTTGATTCAAATTCATATTCAACATTAATCTTTCTTGAAGCAACATTATTACTTCTTAAACGTATGCATTCTTCGCCTGTATCTTTGAATTTTCTTGAAGCGACCTTAACTGCTCCGCCACTTAATTTATAATTATTTGCATCATTGAATTTTAATTCTTTAGCAACATCATAATCACTAGCAATTAATTTATCACGTTTCTTTTCACTTAGTTTAATAGTTACTTTAGTTTTGAATTCATTATATGAAATTTCAATTTCAGTATTTTCTATCTTAAGTGGTTCTTTTGAATATGTATATCCATTTACTTCAAGTTCTTCACCATTATCATAAATAGCTTTAACAACCATACCAGTTGAATCAAAAGCATCGCCTTCTTCATATTCAACTTTTGTAGGATTTGTAGTGACTTTAATTCCAGTCATTTTAGCTTCCCTTGCTTTAACATTTACAGGAATATCTATGGATTTTGTGACGTTTTTGAACTTAAATGATGCTTTTACTGATTTATCTTCTACCTTTAATCCACCTACTTTATCAATAATAATTCCACTACTAATAATAGCTTTTGAATCATCGCTAAATGTTGCTTCAAGTTTTAATCCAGTTGCATCAAAAGTTTCTTCTTCAATATAATCAACTTTTGTTGGGTTGTCTTTAACAGCGACTGATTTTAAATCGATACCAACTTTATATTTAGATAAATCTAATCTATCAAAGAATGTTAATCTATCAATTAAATCTGTTCCTTCTCTATCTGCTCCAAACCATCCATCAACAGGTTTATCATAGCCAAATTTAATATAGACTTCTTCCGTTTTATCATCCAAAAATTCACCAATATTAAAGTATGCATAATAAACATTTTGGTTCTTTCCATCAGTTGCTGCTAAACCATTAATTTCTTTTGATCTATATTTATAAGTAGCTCTAATGTTGTTATTTTTAGCTTCACTTTTAGCAACTGTAGTCCAAGTTTTCTTATCTTTTGATATTTCTATTGTTGTTCCACCTCTAGAAATATTCATAATAGACATAAATCCAGCTTTTGATTTGTCTTTTAAATCTTTGTAATTGTGTTTAAAGATTATTGTCTTTTTAGCATCTGTGTTACATCTTAATCTATCAAAGGTATTTCCATCACTTGACCATGTAGATAAACTAACACCTGTTGTTTCAATATTAGGATTTAATTTCCCATCAACTTTAAATTTAACAACTTCAGCTACATCATAGAAATTAGGATTTGTATCTTCAGTTTCGATAACAAGTTTTGTTGCAATGTTAGCAAAATATGATTTTCCATCTTCTTCATAAGCTACTGAGAGTAACGTATCATTAACATCTAATCTTTCAGGTAAATTAACTTTATAATCTTTAATTTCTTTTGTTGTGTTATCGCTATAAATTCCTTTAACAACCATACCTGCTGGATTGAATTTATCGCCTAGGTTATAAACCATTTGAGTTGGTGTCTTTTCAATAACGATTGAATTTAAAACTACTTTTTCAGGTTCATTGCTTTTTACTTCAATTTTATAAGTTGTACTTGCTTCGATTTTACCTTCTTTATAATAAACTCGAACATCATGCTCACCAATTGCTAATTTATCACCTTCTTTAATGTTTGTCGTAAAACCTGTAACGCTCTTATCACTTAAATCACTATAAATAGCTTTAACAACTAAGCCTTTTGATGTAAAAGTTTCTCCTTCTACATATTTAGTTTTAGCTTTTGTTACATCAACACTAATTGATTTTAAAGTAACTTCTTGTTTTTGATTTGTGTCTTCTTTAGGTGTACAACTTGTGATAACGCCAAACGATGATAATATAGTCACACTAATTAATGCGTTTTTTAATAATTTTCTTTTCATATTTTCTTTTTTCTCCTATAAATAGTCATATTTAACTGTTAATTCATCGAAATAACTTACATAACCGATAACATCAGTTCCAACAGGTGAAGGTAATTTTGTGTAATGAGCTTCACTATAAGTTGTTCTTAAATAAATTATTGAACTTGTTCCGATATATTCGCCTAATTTGTAATAACATTGATAAAGATTTGTATCAGTTACTTGATTTCCTAAAAGGTTATCAATATGTGTTGTGTAATCTCCTTTTACACCATTATATTGCTTGTCTGCGTAACCAATATCAGTCCATTTCTCTTTATCAACGGAAACCTGGATACATGTATATGTACGGTTATTGATTAAAGTAACCATCGCACCAACTTTACTTCTATCTTTTAAACTACTGAAATCAAATGTAAATGTTGTTGCTTGATCTGCTGCATTATGCCTAATTCTATTAAAAGTGAAATCACTATTTTTCCATGTTGCAGTATCATCAGTGTTACTAGTTTCATATTTATCTTTATCTTTTCCGATAATAATCTGATGTTCACCTTTAGTTTCAACTCCAATTGCTACTTCAACAGGTTCTGTAGGATTAATACTTCCGCCGTCATCAAGTATTCCTTCTCCTCCCATGCCATCAGGATCAACAGTATGAAGAGGCTTATCACTAGGATTTTCATCATCTCCTCCACTTGGTTTATTATCACAAGAGCCAAGTAGCGTGATTAATGAAAATGAAGTAAACATTAAACACAATAATTTATGCTTTTTCATTAGGAATTACCTCCTTTTTATTTTTTCTTTTTTCAAAGATAGATAGAGCTAATAACATTCCAAATGCAAATGTTAATGTTCCAAATGTTGCATCAATTGCGATAAGAGATTTTTGCCACCAAGTTTTGATAAATACGATCTTTGTGGATGGTGAAATGCCATTCATAACAGCTGTATCCATAATTGTTTGGCAAATTCTTTTTGAAGAAATTCTTAAGCAATATTTAATTAAATCATTATCCTTATAAGGCATATATTCATCTTTATGCCAGTTTGCATCGTAAGTATCATTACCTGCTTGAATTCCAACATATGAATTCATGTAATAATCTTCACTTCTTGTTCCACCAGCGTAGTCACTTGAAGTATATCCATTAAATCCCCATTCATTTCTTAAAACTTTTGTAAGTAATGCGTAACTTCCTCCAGCCCACGTTGTTCCAAGTCTGTTATAAGCTGTCATTGTTGATTTTGCTTTGCCTTTTGTAAATTCAATTTCAAAGGCTTTAAGATAAATTTCACGTAATGCTTGTTCACTCATCCACTCATTATTTCCATGTCTATTTGTATCAGAATCATTAGCAGCAAAGTGTTTTACCATAACGAATGCGCCTTTAGATTGAGCACCTTGAGTTTCATAAGCACAAGTTTCACCACTTAAGAGTGCGTCTTCACTATAATATTCAAAGTTTCTTCCGGCATATGCAGTTCTATGAATATTTAATCCATAACCCCAAAGACCAGTAACTCCAGCATGAAGCATATCTTCACCAACACATTTACCCATTAATTCATTTAGAGGTTTATTAAATGTTGCAGCTCTTATTGGTTCACAAGGCCAACCCATTGATTTTCTTGATTGCATCGTTGAAAAAGTAACACTAATTCCAAGTGGCCCATTCTCATCTCTAGTTGCTGGTTTATTAATGCTAGGAACAGCTACAGTTGTATGATAACCATTACTACAAAGTTCAGCTTGTTCTTCAAAAGTCATTTGATTTAATAATTCATCCCATGTTGGATCATCAAGTTTTAAATCCTTCATTTCAATAAGTGACCATGATGTTTTCTTTGAACCATAAACGATAGGACCATTCTTTTCATAGAATGCTTCAGCGTCTTTCTTTGTTTCTTCAATTTCAAATTTTTCAGCAAGGTCTTTTACCATGTTATCGTTAAGAACTAAAGTAGGTGCGCCTTCTGGATATGTTCCAAGCCAATCATTTCTAGTTAAATATTTAACACCATTTGTGCCTTTGTTTTCGTATTTGTTGATATCACTAAAATCAAATAAATTAGTAATTTCAGCATCTGTATGAACTGATTTGCTATAAGTTGAAGTATTATTATCAGCAAAATTAATCTTTTTAACTAAAGATGAATTACCACTTCCTGCTTTTCCTAAACTATCAACCATTTTTGATTTATCAACGCTAACACCATTTTGAGATTTAGCTTCTAAGATATTATTAAGAGCATCATGGGAATCATTTCCCAATGCAAAATAATAATCTCCAGCTTCTCTGATATATGTTTTTGCACCGTTTGCATCATATGATTTAAGTTCTTGATCATCTACTATAATTTTAAGAGTTTGTTTTTCTCCAGGTTGAAGAATATTCGTTTTTTCATAACCTGCTAAAGAAACAGAAGCTTTTTCTATTGCATTTGTCTTATCATATTCTGTATATGGAGTTTGTAAATAAACTTGAGCTGCTTTTCTTCCAGGTTTTGAACCAACGTTCGTAACATCAACACTAATTTCATAATCACCAGATTTATCTTCCTTAATATTCATATTTGAAAATTCAAATTGAGTATATGAAAGACCAAATCCGAATGGATAAGCTACTGTTTTTGAGTAATCGTAATTACCAACATTTTTTGTATTTAAAACTACATCTTCATATCTAGTTTCATAATATTTATATCCTACATAAATACCTTCTTGATAAACAGTATATGCACTCTTTGTTCCGCCTAAACCATATTGACTAGCATTTAAATATTGATTTAAATAGAAGTTTTCCATTGCTGGACATGAATTATTATCATAAACATATGTGTCAACTAAGTGTCCAGAAGGTGAACTTTTACCTGCAATTAATTTTGCAATACCAGGCGTTCCACCTGCTCCAGGTTGTCCAACCCACATACAAGAGTCAATCTTATCAGCACCCTTATATTCATTAATTAAATCAAAGTTAAAAGCATTTGCTGAATTAATTAAAAGTACAATTTTGCTAAATGTTCCTTTTTTCTTCTCTTCAATTAATTTATCTAAGACACCTTTTTCGATTTCAGAAAGTTGTAAATAATCGCCACCAATTGTGTCATTATCAGCACTTGTTCCAGCGTTAGATAAGTCTCCACCTTCTCCGCCACTTCTACCTAAAACATAAATTGCAGCATCGTTATAAGTTGCAAAAGAATTTTTAACACCAGTGTCACTTTCAATTACACTCCAAGGAACTTCTTTAGTATATAAAGGTTCATTTGTTGATATTCCACTTGATCCTTTTTGTAATAATCCATAACCTTTATCTTTAGAACCATTACCAGTTTCATAAAAATTCCATAAAGAATCATTAACATTGAATTTATATTTTTCAAATGCCGTTTTAAGATTAACTGCTTCTTTTACATTAATTGATCCACTTCCAGTACCCGTATAAACCATGTTTACCGATGTGTTACTAAATAAAGAAATGTCTTTTTCTTCATCAGTTAATGGCAATGCATTATTTTCGTTCCACAACAGTACTGAACCTTCACTAACGACTTGTTCTGAAACTCTTAAATCGTAATCAAATAATGCACCATCATCATAATTTCCACCTTTTGTAACAAAAGATGATTTGTAATATTCAGTGTCTAAATCAGCAACATCGTCAATTTCTACTCTTTCATAGTCAACTAAATTGAAATAAGCATTAATTGAAGCATTATATTTGTTCGCTATAACTGTGCCAACAACAAACACTGTAGTCATTATTGCGGAAGCTGATGTAAGAATTGTCCACAGCTTCCAGTGTTTTCCAATTTTCATAGAGTCCTTCCTTCCACTATATTTGTTGACTTAAATATATCGTGTAAGCGCTTACATTTGGTGTAAATGTCGCAAGTCAAATAATTTTTGTCGTAAATAATTTTGTAAAAAAATAATTTTTAAAAATCCTTATTTGCACATGGAGGATGAAAACTCTTTTATTTAGAAGCTTTTGCGG
>UQXJ01000050.1 GCA_900545015.1 uncultured Mollicutes bacterium
ATCATGTGTGTAAATCATAGAATTTTCATCTCCCCTTTGCAAATGAATATTGTTTCTTTTTTTAATAGTTTCAAGTGTTTCTTTCAATAATTTACAAATCGACCTCATATTTAATTAACCCATTTCATATATTTTTAAAGCGTATACTCAATCCCATTCCATTTAAAGCTTCATTAATTCTTGATAATTCTAAACAGTACAAATAATCTTTCATTATGTTTTTTGAGTTCTTGCAAAATAGATGATTTTAATAAAGTTTTAAATGAAAAATCAAATATAGCATTTGAATAATAACATTTTTTTAAACAATTTGTTATAAAAAGTGAATACTTAAAAAGCCCTCAACACCATTTATATCGGTTTTGAGAGCTTTTAATTAGTTTGCAATTGCCTTTTATTATAAATTAGAAATTATTAACAGGTGCCCATGGTTCAAGATAAATAACTTCTTTATTAGCTGCTTCTAAGATTTCTTTTGTTAAATATTTCTTATTTACAACAACTTCATAAACATATTCATCAAACCAATCATCACTCATAACGTATTGGCCTTTAAAGCCAACATCGCTTCCCCATGAATTTGTTACTTTCCATCTATTTGGCTTGTTATTAGAATCAAGGTTGACTCCACTTAATGTCATTGCGTGAGTACATTGTGATGCTCTTAGCATTAATCTATCACCTTTATCAAATTTAAGATTTACATCAAATAAATCTCCAAGTGGTAATAATTCAGTAGATAAAAGTCCTTCTTTTCTCATACTTGATGCACCAACATCACATGCAAACCAACATAAATCATCATTTTTAAGTGATTCAATTGTTACTTTTTTAATTTCTTCAATTGGTAAATTAATTGCAACACCTAAAGGAGCTTCTTTTACATTTTGTGTAAGTTTTGGTGAATAAGGTCTAAACATTGGATAAGTTTTAATTGGCCAGTTAACTAAAACAAAATAATCATCTAAATCAGTTCCGATATATTTATTAAAGAATTCAATTGGAGTTGATTCAATTCTTCTAAAGTTATTTTCTTCCTTAACTTCTTTGTTTTCTTTATTATCATCTTCTTTTTTGTCGTCTTTTTTAGTTTCTTTATATTCGAAAACAAAATTTTCAATTGGTTCTCCAATAGAAATAGCTAAAATTCTATAAATTTCATTAAGCATTCCTTCTTTTAAAGCTTTAATTTCTTCAATTGATTTTCCTGCTTTATATTCATTTCTAATAATAGCAACATCTTTTGTAACTAATGTATTTAAAACATCGTCCATTTCGCTTGATGCACTACTTGAAATAGTTTCTCCCATCACGTCTTTAGGACATACGCCATATTTTTTAACTAAATTAACAAAGAAATGCCAGAATCCTCCATCCATTTGCCCGCCTAAACTTACGATAGTGTCCATTAAACGTGAATTGTCTTCTTCGTCGATGTGTTCAAGAGCAGCTTCAAGTTCATAGTTACATTTTTCAAGTTTATCGTAAAACATTAAATAAGATTCACTAAGTTCAATATCATCAACTTTTAAATTCTTTATTAATATCTTTCTTAAAACATTTAAACCGGCAAACATCCAGCATCTTCCACTTTGCTTTTGGTTTGTAACATCTCCTGTATCTTTTACTTCAATAGAAAAGATAGGACGAAGATCTTTTAATGCATCTGAATTATATGCCGTGTTAAAGATTCCATTCTTCTCAACAGCATTTTTCACAATTTTATTTACTTTATTTTTATTAAAGTCTTCTTTAAATTTTTTTAAATCAATATTTGTAATTTCTTTTTCCATAATATACCTCGATGAAAAGTTTATACTTAAAATTTTTTTCTTCAAGCAATATGAGAATAACGCACATTATTCCTCCAAATGTAAGATTTTCAACACTTAGTGCACTTTGTGTTGATTATTTTTATTGACACAGGCATATCACCTTTATAAAATTAGTGTGAACTTCTATATAAAGGAGTAGAAAAATGAAAAAAGATAAAAAAACGAACAAAAAACAAAGACAAACGTTATTTATCATTAGTGCATTCTGTGCACTAACATTTGCAAGTGCTGGAACAACTTTATTCTTTATGAATTCAAATCAAGAAACGGTAGATCCAGACATCGATAACGCTGACTCAAATACTGATCAAGAAGATAAATTAAAGAGTAAATTATTTGAAAATTTATCTGCTGCTGATTTAAACATTAAAAACCTAACATTAGACGTTAAAAACGTCGGTGGAAACAATAAAAACATGCAAATGTTATTTAATGGTGGTGCCCAATATTTATCATTTATGGATAACTACATTAATAACAATTCAACCGATGGTATCACAGCTAAATTTGGTGGAACTATTAATTTTTCATATAATGATTTAAACAAAGAAGCTGGAAACACAAAATTATTAGATGAAAAAATTAATGTTTATACACCTGGCGAAGGCACTTTATATATTGATTGGAACAACACTGGTTATAAAGTAAGTGGTAAATTCATCAATGATGCTTTTCACGCTGCTACTCTTTTTGTAACCGATGAAGATACAAAAACAAAACTCAGTGATATTTATGATACTATTCAAAAATTAGATATTTTAACTTTATTACCTATGATTTCATCAATGGGTGGATCTTTAACAGGAAGTAAAGTTATATTAGGTGAAAACCAAAATCAATATAGTTTAGAAATTCCTGAAAGTATGTTAAATGGAGCAATTAAAGGTGATTTAGTTGTTAACCTTATTTGTGATAATTCAGGTGCTTTAACAGGATTAAATTTAAAAGAAATTGGTATTCCTGTTGCTGGACAAGATGACATCAAAATTTCATTATCAGGTAATTTTGAAATGAAAGGTATTAATAATAAAGATAATACTGGTACTTTTGAAGATTATAAAAAAGGTAATGAAATTGAAGATACAAAATTCAATGAATATTATTCAAATAATATCGATTCATCACCAAACATTCTTTATACAGTTTCAAAATTAATGAATGATAAAAAGTTCCAATTTGGATATAGCTTAAATTTAAATGAATATGCATTTAAAACAAGCGATAATCCAGAAAGTTACTTAAATGGTGAAGTTAATGCTACTCATTCTTATGGTGGAAAAATCAAAGTTGATGTAAATGACGGATTTGAAAACGGAATTTATAATATGTCTTTTGATTCAACTCAAAAAGGAGCTGGAGAAGGAAATACCCTTGATGTTACTTATCAAGGTGGAAAAGAAAACGCAGGTGTTTATGTTTCAATTAACGATACATTAAAAGTTTCAATGGCAACTAGCGATATGAAAGAAATGATGAATCCAGTTAAAGATTTATCAGGAAACGAAGATACCGCTCTTGCTTTAGATACTGCTAACGATATTTTAAATGATACAGTCATTGGCGATATTATTAATGGAAAATATTATAGATATAAAGATATTTTAAATAAATTAGAGTTCCTTCAAGATGGAGATAACCACACAATTAATATTAGTATTAAAGCAAAAGGTTTAAATATTAATATTCCTTTTGAATTTGAAAATACATTAATTGATTTATCTATTAAATATAAAGGTGAAGGAAAAGATACAAGTATTACTGAAATTTCTTTAAATAACATTCCTTTAAGAAAAGTTAATAGACTTGATAATAATGCTGTCACTCATTCTTATCTTGACTGTGCATCTTTAGTTTTAACTTATGATAACGAAGTTAAAGATGATGTTATTTTAAATAGAATTACTGATAAAACAGGTTATGCAGATTTAAAACCTGCTGTTCCACTTGTTCAACAAATTAGTGAAATTGCATCTTCAAAAAAATTAGATACTTCTTATTCTTTAACTTATAAAAAAGGAAATGGAAATACAACGAGTGCTGGTTCACTTGTTCCTAGTGCTGCAAATGTTCAAGGTACATTTGTTGCTGATTTAAGTGAAGCAAAATGGGATACATATAACACAGCAACTGGAAGAAATTTAGGTAAATATGAATTAACAGCTGCTGGAAAAGTTAATGATGTCTATCATAACATTCAACTTAACTATGAACCTGTTGATAATGCTGATCAAAAATTATATTTCAGTTACTACAGCCAAAATGAAAACTACAACACAAGATTATCACTCAACACTCAAACAATGGTTGATATGTTCGGCGCTGTAACTTCATTAATTTCTTCTCAAGTTGGTGATACAAGTAATGAAAATAAAGAAAATACAAAGAATAACATTTTAGATTCACTCACAAGTACAATTAATTCTTATACAGATTATGTAAATGGTGATTTATTTAAAATTATCGAAACAAAAAAAGATTTAAGTGGCATTACAATGTCTAACGATAAAGATTCAGGTGCATTATTATTAAAATTTGATGGTAGAATCTTTGGAAGTGATAGCACAAATGGTAATGTAACAGTTGCTTTAAGTGAAGGCGATGGTGAAAAAGTTGTTTCTGCATTTATCGTTGATGTAACTATTCCTGATACAAGTGATCAAGTTTCATTAACGCTTAATTTCAATAAATATTCTGACTCAAGTTATAAAGGACTTAGAGGAGGTGCTGAAAAATATAGAGCTACTGATTCTACAGTTGAAGCTATAACTAATTTATTAACAAACGATTTTACCAACTCCTTTAAAGCAAAGGGGGTAATTTCTAACAAGAAAGCCTTTCCCTGGTACTAAAGTTGAATCTATAACTGATTATAATAACGTTTTTAACGCAAACCTTTCCTTATCCTATAGTGATAAGGAAGGGCTTAAAGAAATAAACCAAAATCAAGGATACGGATCTGGAAAATTTGAAATAAAAGATAAAGATAATAATTCAACCTCAATAAATATGCGTCTTGAGAAAAAAGAAGATGATTATGGGGTGAATTTTTATTTCAACAGTACTACCATGGGTAGTATAAATGCATATACATATCAAAATGCATCAATCATGGAATCTTTAAAAATTCTCAAAGATTTTTCTAACGATGAGAATAATAAAGAAAATCTTTTATATGAACAAATTCGAAAAATAAAAACAATTTTAAATTTCATTACAGGAGGTTCTTCCTTTGCTTCTTTATCTCAAGAAGAATCAAAAGAAGAGGTTCTTTCTAATGTCTCTAAATACCTCAGTTGCTTTGCTTTATCTGGTACTTATGATGAAGTTGGAAATAACAATAAAAGCAATCCTGAACTATATTATCCAGTTGAAAATACAATACGAATTGACCTTGACTTAGAAAAAATAGCTGGGATTTGCGGGGTTTTTACTGTAGTTCTTGATTTTTCTAGCGAAGTTGATAAAGAAAATGCTTTGTTTGGAATTGGTATTGAAAACTTAAAAATAGGTGATAATTATTCAAACATAAAAGCTTATGTAATGGACGAAAACAACTTAACTATTTCTGATTTTAAAGTTAATGAATTTAATGATAAAAATCGTTTTATCGATTTAAGAGATCTTCCTACTTTAGTTAAAATGGGGATTAAAACTTGTGAAGCAAGTGAATATCATATTAGTGGAACTTTTAGTTTAAATGCAATTCCATTAGCTACAAGCATTACTGGTTTCCAAGATAGAAATTTAAACATTTCTGTATTTATAAAAGTCAGAGATGAAAAAGATGAAAATGGATTACGTTTAGTTGATTGTATTGTTAACACTCAATTAAACGATTTTACAGCTAAATGGGATGATGAAAGTTCAGTAACATGGCATAAAACAAATTCAATAGGTTGGGGTTACTACACTTACGATGCATATCGTCAAAAAATTTCTAATACCTTTTATATACATAGAGACGAAGTTTATGTTAAAAAAATAAAATATACAGAAAAAGAGTCTTATCAATCAGTTAATGCTCCTAAAGTCAGTTGGAAGATTTGTAATTATTCGAAAAAATCAGGATGGAATTTTGATCATTATGATATTGAATATTACAAAACTAGCCCTACAAACATGAGTAACGATATACTTTATGTTCTCTTTGTTGACATTTTAGATAACATTGATGCTTTTAATTATATAGGCAAACAAGCCAGTACTTCTATTGATGTAAAATTATTAGATTCAATTCAAGGACTTAAAATCAATAATAAAAACAATTTAAACGCTAGTATTAAAATGACACTCTTTAAAGTTGTAAATGTTAATTTAACAGTTGATATGAATTTTGATCCTAATTATAAATTATCTAATATTAAGCTTTCAGGAAACTTAAAAGCTTTAGGAATTGAAGCTGCTTCTTTCTCATTAGAGGCTATAAATAACGATTTGCTAGTTGAATCAAATGGTAAAACAAATGTTACTAATGAGATTAATCATCTCGATGGTTTTATTAATTTCTTTAAAAATAATGAACATACAAAAAATCTTGGAATAAGAGATGGACATAATGACAATACAAATGTCTATAAAGTTACAATTAGTGATGGCAATGATGGAATATTCTTTAATGGACAATATTTCTAGTTAGTTTTGTTAATTTAAACATTTTTTAATAAGATAAATTTTGATTCTTAACTTCATTTCTTAGTTTGAAATGAAGTTTTTTCTTTTCCTTATTATATATGTCTTTTTTTCGTAAAAAAAAAGACCATCCATAATAGATGATCTTTTGTAATCTCGACGTAATAAATTGATTAACGTTTTGAGAATTGTGATGCTCTTCTTGCTTTTTTGAGACCGTATTTCTTTCTTTCTTTGCTTCTTGCGTTTCTAGTAAGCATTCCGTTAACTTTTAATGCTCCTCTATCTTCGCCAGCTTCAAGTAAAGCTCTAGCAATACCAAGTCTGATAGCACCAGCTTGTCCTGTGTATCCGCCACCATTGACGTCAACAAGGATATCATATTTTGAATCGACACCTAAGATTGTAAGAGGTTGTTTTAAATCGATGACAAGAACATCATGTGGGAAGTATTCTCTAACATCCTTACCATTTACTGTGATTGTACCTTTACCAGCTTTGATGAATACTCTAGCAACACTAGATTTTCTTCTACCTGTTCCGTAAAAATACTTTACTGCACTTTTAGCCATTAGTTATTTCCTCCGAATTTCTTGAAGTTTAATACTTCTGGGTTTTGAGCTTGATGTTTGTGCTCAGCACCTTTGTAAACAAATAACTTTTTAGCCATTTGTCTTCCGAGTCTTCCTTTTGGTAACATTCCCCAAACAACTCTTTCCATTAACTCTTCTGGATATCTTTCTAACATATCTTCAAGAGTTCTGATTCTCATACCGCCATTGTAGCCACTTACGTTATAGTATTTCTTGTTTATTGGTTTGTGTGTACCACTAACACTTACCTTTTCACAATTAATTACAATAATGTAATCTCCACAATCTTGGTTTGGTGTCCAAGATGGTTTTTCCTTACCCATTAAATAAACAGCAATTTCACTTGCTAATCTTCCTAAAGGTTTGTCTGTTGCATCGACGACATACCATTTACGAGTAATTTCTTCCTTCTTTAAACTTGTAGTTTCTCTATTCATAATTCACTATCCTCCATATTCTTAAAATCTTACCGGGACTTTAATTTTCTGAATTAGTGTCGTGTAATATTTTATATATTTATAATATATAAGTAAAGCAAAAATATTTTTAAATCCTTTTTTGCAGTTGCGTGCTCTAAGTATCGATTTCATCGATGT
>UQXJ01000051.1 GCA_900545015.1 uncultured Mollicutes bacterium
GGGAGTCGCGAATTAATTAGCTACGGAACATACACTCGAAATATTTTAGTACATGATATAGTTTCTACTCAAATTTTTGATGTTTTATTAAACTTTTTTAGATATCCCACATCTAATTCAAAAATAAGCCTTTCGGTAACGTAGGCAGGTGACTCAAGAAAAATACGAGCCAAAAATTTAAAAATCTTAGAAAATTTGAAAACTTTGATAATGAGAGAATAAATTATGCCAAATGCGTGTTTATATTGCTGTTATCAAAGATTAATGAAATAGTGAAAATTTTAATAAAGGAAACAAATACTTTTAACTTTTTAAAGAGAATTAAAAAACGAAAAGGATGTAAATAAATCAGATACTTTATTGATTTATAGTTAATTGATAATTTATAAACTCGAAAATAAGATTGTTAAATTATTTAATGATTGTTTGCTTTCATTAATTTATAATAATTACATAAAAACTATGCAAAAATTTATTATTTTTGACTAAAGAGGAAAAAATATGGATATTAAAAAGAGAATTAGCGAAGAACTTAATCTTAAAGAAAATCAAGTTGAAGCTGCTATAAAACTTATTGATGAAGGTAATACAATTCCTTTTATTGCTCGTTATAGAAAAGAAGTAACAGGCAATTTAACTGATGTTGAACTTCGAAATTTATTTGATCGCTTAACTTATTTAAGAGGATTAGATGAAAGAATCAATACTGTTTTAAAAACTATTGAAGATCAAGGCAAGCTTACTGACGAATTAAAGACACAAATTGAAAATGTTAAAACATTAAGTGAACTTGAAGATTTATATAGACCATATAAACCTAAAAAGAAAACAAGAGGAATCATTGCTAAAGAAAAAGGACTTGAACCTCTTGCTGATTTTATTATTAATGAAGATACATCTAAAAATATTTATGAATATGCAAAAACATTTATAAATGAAGAAAAGAAAGTATTAAGTGCTGAAGATGCATTAAATGGAGCTAAAGACATCGTTGCTGAAATCATTAGTGATGACCCAAAAATTAGAAAATTCATTAAAGATTTAATCATCAAAGAAGGAATGATTAGTAGCACTGAAATTAAAGCTGATGAAAAAAATACATATGAAATGTATAAAGAATATAGCGAAAAAGTTTCTTCTATCCCACCTCATAGAATTCTTGCTATGAATAGAGGTAAAAACGAAAAATGCTTAAAAATTGCTTTAGTTTATGATGAAGATAAAATTAAAAATCAAATTCATAGAGAATATAACATTAAAAAAGAATATTTCGATTTATATGAAGAAATTATCGCTGATGCTTTTAAGCGTTTGATTAAACCTAGTGTTGATAATGAAATTAGAAATGATTTATTTGAAAAAGCTAGTGAATCATCATTTGAACTTTTTAAGAAAAACTTAAAGAGCTTACTTATGTATCCACCTCTAAAAAATAAGAATATTTTTGGCTTTGACCCTGGCTTTAGAACAGGCTGTAAATACGCTTTAATTGATGCTTTAGGAAATCCTAATTTTAAAGTAATTGGTGTAAGTCATATTACAGCAAATTCAAAAGCTGAAGTTGAAAGAGGAAAAGCTGAATTATTAAATATTTTTAAAAAATATCCAATTGATTATATTGCTCTTGGAAACGGAACAGCTAGTAGAGAAAGTGAAGAAATTCTTTCTAGTATTATTAAAGAAAATAATTTACCAATTAAGATTTATATCGTTAATGAAAGTGGTGCATCTGTTTATAGTGCTAGTAAATTAGGCGAAGAAGAATTCCCTGAATTAACTGTTGAAAAAAGAAGTGCAATTTCTCTTGCTCGTAGATTAATGGATCCATTAAGTGAACTTGTTAAAATTGATCCAAAAGCAATCGGTGTTGGCCAATATCAACATGATTTAGATCAAAAGCGTTTAGGCGAAGTATTAAGTGGAGTTGTTGAAGATTCAGTTAATACAGTTGGCGTTAATTTAAATACAGCAAGCGTTTCTTTGCTTAAATATGTAAGTGGAATTAATAAAGGTATTGCTCAATCAATTTATGATTATAGAGCTAAAAATGGAAGCTTTAAGAACCGTGAAGAACTTAAAAAAGTACCAAAGCTTGGTGCAAAAGCTTTTGAACAATGTGCTGGATTTTTAAGAATTATTGATGGAACTGAACCTTTAGATAATACAAGTGTTCACCCTGAAAGCTATGAAATTGCTAAATTAATTATTAAAGAAACTGATATTGATTTAAAGCATGATGATGAAGATACATTAAAACTTAAATTATCATTATTTGATAAATTAAAATTTAGCAAGAAAGTTAATATTGGTTTACTTACATTAGAAGATATTGTTAAGGAACTTCTTAAACCAGGTCGTGACGTTAGAGATGATGTTAAAATTGTTGATTTAGATAACAATGTTAAGAAAATTGAAGACTTAAAAGTTGGAATGATTCTTAATGGAACGGTTAGAAATATTGCTGATTTTGGTGCATTTATAGATATCAACGTTCACCAAGATGGTCTTGTTCATATTAGTGAAATTTCAAATAAATTTATCAAACATCCAAGTGAAGTTTTAAATATCAACGATGTTGTAAAAGTTAAAGTTATTTCTGTTGATGTACCTAAAAAGAGAATAGGTTTATCAATTAAACAAGTAAAATAATTTATATATTCAATAAGCTAAAAAAGGACGATGAGAATCGTACTTTTTTAGTTAAATATCTTTAATGAAACTATATACAAAGTTTAAAAAAATTGCACACATTACTAAACGACATATTGATTTAGTATCAAAAATAAAGATTATTTATTTGTCGAAAGAAAGTTCAAATAAAAACTATTTTGTTTTCCACAAGGCCATCGGATGCTTTGAAACATCTTCAATTGAAAAACCAGAAAATAGAATATCAGGTGAAAATATTTTTTCGTTGAAATCGTTTATGAATTTAGTGTCATTTTCATCTAGAATAAACAGTTCTTTAATTGTTCGGAAAACGTATGTTGTTACATCGGAAACATCAAATTTAATGCCTTTATGCAACACTGGTATCAATGTTTCTTTTATTTTTTGATAATTTAAATTCTGGATTTTTTCTAAAGAATTTAATAATATTTTTTGAAAGTTAATTGAAGTTTCTGATCCTAAACAAACATAAAATATTGCTATTTTTTTGATTAAATTTGTATTTATATTTTGTTTATTTTTAAAAATGCTATATACATCAAAAACATCTCTAGGTGTTGTTCTTACAAGCAAAGCATTTATTTTGGAACCTATAAGTTCATCGGTAGATAGTGTATTAATTTCAATCTTTTCACCTAAAATATCTGTGGATTCTTTAGTTATTGTTTTAAGCACGTGGACTCTATCTGAATAATTTATTTCAATTTTTATAGTGTCCATGCTACCTGATGTCGTTTGATATGAATATATATAGGAATCTAGTGTATGAACAAATTTTGATTTTTCAGAAAGAATATAACCTTCATTTTGCATAAAATTTTTAATAATTGAATCTGTTTTTGATCTATATGAAAACATAGATAATCTATCTAACGGAAGATTAAAATCTAAATCGATATCAACACTGAGTCGTGGTAAGTCGAGCAAAAATATATTGATTGCTGTGCCACCTTTAAGGACAAGGAAGGTACTAATTTCACTTGCTTGAAAAAAATCTAAAATGGAAGATAACCTTAATACCTTTTCACAAGTGTTTATATTAAAATTTGCTTTTCTTGCGATTTCATTTATTTCCTTTTTTGTATATTTAAACATCGAGGCTTCCTCCTTTATTTGTTAAGATTTTTAAATCAGGATAGGCATAAAGTCCCCATTTAGAAATATAAGTTAGGTATTTATTATCGCCATAAAGAGTACCACGATTTGATACGACTCCTTTAGAAAGACAATAGTTAAAGAATGAATCGCTTAGATTAAACTCTTTTTTGTAAAAAGAAAGAATATAACCAGTTTTTCTATATAAAATCTCTTTATGATATGCATCAAGAATTTCTATAAGTTTTGCTTCGCTAACTAAATGAACGAGGTCAAGACATTTTACTAGTTCCTCGATATCCATAACTTTTCCGAGCATGTTAATTGAATCAACAATTGTTCTTTCAATTGTTGTAACTTTTGCGCCTTGTAAGATTACAATTTGAATATCTATGTCGTTTATAAAGCATTTATATGAATAACCATTGTATTCAAAAGGTTGAAATTTATCACGTGATGAAACTTGAATTTCATTATAAACTTGATTATAAAAACCATAAAATTCAAATGCACTATGATAAGCAATAAAGGATTGCTTAGTTATATTGGATGCGATTTGAAATCTATTAGCACAGTCTTCGCTTAAAGCAAAGTCATAAAATGTATAAAGATTTCTTCTAATTTTATTTATATAACCCGAATTAATCATTTCTTTAAGATATTTTTTTGTAGCTTGAAGACTGCCAATTACACTACACGCATCATTAAAAGAAAAAGTATAGAAATTAGATAATTCTTTAAAATATTTCATTTATAACCAGCTCCTTTCATGGCTATATTTTATCATATAGTGGTTTTTTTGGAAAGTAAGTATACTAAAAAGTAGACTTTCTCGCCATTTTTACCACTATCTATGAAAAAAAGATTAATTTATTTATGGTCTAAAAAAATAAACAAATTAGATTATTTTTAAAAACTTTATAAGAAAAATAAACTTTTTAGTATCCTCCTATTTCCTTATTGCAAAATATTTGCAATAAATAATAATTATTAGTTAACACTAACTGATATTTAAAGTTTAAAATGAAGTTACTAAGGAGAACCTTAGTATCGTTAGGAGGAAAAATGGAAAGAAATACGATCCAAAGACAAATTATTCTTAATACTATTCATAAGTTTGGTCATATTAAATTAAATGATCTTTATGAAGAAGTTAAAAATGATTTTCCGACCATATCCTTATCAACTGTCTATAGGAATATTGATGCTTTAGAAAAAGAAAATAAGCTAAGAAAAATCCCTAATAAAGTTGGTAGTGATTATATCGAAGATATTTCTCTTCCATTTCATAATCACTTTATATGTACTAAATGCAATAGAGTGTTTGACTTAATGGATGAAAAAACTATCCCAGCTCATTATGATGAGCATGGTAATTACATTGAGGAAACAAATATTATAAAATATGGTATATGTAAAGAATGTTTAGAAAATAATAAATAGTTATTTTTTAAATCAATTAAGCTGCAGGAGGAACCATAATGAAGAAATACAGATGCTTAATTTGCGGAATCGAATTTGAAAGCGACGATGCTGAGCCAGTATGCCCAGTATGTGGAGCTACAGGAGAAGACTTAGAAGAAATCAAAGATGAAGAAGGAAAAGAGGAAAAGTAATATGGAAAACAAATATTCAGGAACACAAACAGAAAAAAATTTAATGACAGCTTTTGCTGGTGAATCACAAGCAAGAAATAAATATACATATTTTGCTAGTGTCGCTAAAAAAGAAGGCTATGAACAAATTTCGGCAATTTTCTTAGAAACAGCTGATAACGAAAAAGAACACGCAAAAATGTGGTTCAAAGAATTAAATGAACTTGGAAATACATCAGAAAACTTAAAGCATGCTGCTGAAGGCGAAAACTATGAATGGACAACAATGTATAAAGAATTCGCTGAAGTTGCAGAAAAAGAAGGTTTCAAAGAATTAGCAGCTAAATTTAGATTAGTTGGTGAAGTTGAAGCTAAACATGAAGAAAGATACAATGCTTTATTAAAGAACGTTGAATTAATGGAAGTCTTTAAGAAAGATACAGGTATTACAATTTGGAAATGTAGAAACTGCGGTTATATCTATGTTGGTAAAGAAGCACCAAAAGTTTGCCCATGCTGCAATCATCCACAAGCATACTTTGAAGTGTTAGCAAAAAATTATTAATTTAAACTAGATTAAGAAACTAAAAAGCAGGTAACTTTATAAGAAAACTTTATGCTCATATTAGCATTAAAGATATATTATGAAGTGCCTGCTTTTATTATTTTAAAAAAAATCCTTTTTTGCAGTTGCGTGCTTTTTTAACCACTGCTTTTCATGCTTTA
>UQXJ01000052.1 GCA_900545015.1 uncultured Mollicutes bacterium
TACTTTCATAAATTTTCATGTATATTTTTACACTTTAAAGTGTGTAAAATAAAATAACAAATGTAGGAGATATTAAGTTTACACAATTAGAAAAGATGGCACAAAACGAGTTAAACTTGCAAAAAAACATTCGTGTGTAGTGTTTTGCCATATAACTAGATCCCTATAATTTGATAGTTTTCTTTCATGAGGAGGATAAATATGAAGAAAAACAAAACTGGAATTCTTGCATTAGGATTATTTGCAGTCGTTGGCATGATGACATCATGTGGTGGTGGTAAAACTGAAGATGGTGGCGATAAAGTTGAAGAAGTTAAATTTACAGAACTTAAAGAAACTACAATCGGTACAAAAGATAAAGTTGATGCAAATAAATTAGCTGACTATTCAGAAACAAATCCATTAAAGATTGCTCTTGTTACAGATAGTGGAACACTTGATGATCACTCATTTAATGAATCTTCATGGAAAGGTGTTAATGAATTTGCTGTTAAAAATGGTGGCGGAAAAGTTGATGCTACTACAAAAACTGTCAATACAGGTAAAATTCAAACTAAATATTATCAACCTACAAAAGAAGGCGATGATATTACAAATACAACAAGATTAAATGCTATGAAAGCAGCAGTTTCTTGGGGTGCTAAAGTTATCGTTTTACCAGGATACTTATTCCAAACATCAATTAAAAACGCTATTGAAGATAAAGATGCAACATTTAAAGATGTTAAGATTTTAGCTCTTGACTGTGTTAACCAAGATAATGAAACATACAAAGAATTTGCTTTCAATGATAACGTTACATCTGTTATTTATAGAGAAGAACAAGCTGGATTCTTAGCAGGTTATGGTGCTGTTAAAGAAGGTATGACAAAACTTGGATTTATCGGTGGTATGGCTGTTCCTGCTGTTGTTAGATACGGTTCAGGATATGTTCAAGGTGCTGCTAAAGCTGCTGAAGAATTAAAACTTGAAAATCCAGTCGAAATGCAATATTACTATGCTGGACAATTTGCTCCTACAGCTGAAGCTCAAAACTATGCTAATACATGGTATAAAAAAGGAACTCAAGCAATCTTTGCTTGTGGTGGTGCTGTCTATCAATCAGTTACAACAGCTGCTGCTCAAAATACTGGTGCTAAATGGATTGGCGTCGATGTTAACCAACATGCTGATACAACTTTAGGAACTGCAACATTAGATGCTTTAATGACATCAGCAATGAAGAACTTAACTATGAGCGTTGAAGTCATGTTAACTTCATATGTCGATAATGGCTTTGCTTGGAAAGATACTTATAAAGCAAAAGTTATTACAGTTGGCGCTCAATCATCTATGTGTAAGTTACCTACACCTGAAGAAGATGGCGATGCAACTTGCTGGGGATTCAAGAAATTCACTCTTGATGAATACAAGAAAGTTAACGAAGGCTTAAAGAACGGTTCAATTAAAGTTAATAGCAATTCAGATAATGAAGAATTAACATCAAAGAACTTTGGATTAAGCAAGAAAGTTATTAAAGTTAACTACATTGCATAATTAAACTTTTAAATTTAGCATGCTGTGGAGTAATATCCACAGCATGTTTTTCAAAAAAAGGCAGGATAAAAAATGGAAAATAATGTAATTGAAATGGTAGGCATAACCAAAAGTTTTCCAGGCATTAAAGCTAATGATAATATCAGCTTAACTCTTAAAAAAGGCGAAATTCATGCTTTATTAGGAGAAAATGGTGCAGGTAAATCAACACTTATGTCTATACTTTTTGGACTTTATGAGCCTGATGAAGGCAAAATTTTTGTTAATGGAATTGAAACAAAAATTAAAAATCCAAATGAAGCAACAAAATTCGGCATAGGAATGGTTCACCAACATTTTAAACTTGTTGAATGTTATACTGCCTTGCAAAATATTATTCTAGGTTATGAACCAACAAAATTTGGCTTTTTAAGACCTTCGCAAGTTAAGCAATCAATCATTGATCTTTGCAAGAAATATAAATTTAATATTGATATTAATGAAAAGATTGAAAATATGTCTGTCGGAGATCAACAAAAAGTTGAAATTCTTAAAATGCTTTATAGAAAGAATGACATTTTAATTTTTGATGAACCAACTGCGGTTTTGACGCCTCAAGAAATTGATGACTTAATGGAGTCAATGAAAGAACTTGTTAAAGAAGGAAAATCAATTCTTTTTATTTCTCATAAACTTAATGAAATTATGAAAGTAGCTGATGAAGTTACTGTTTTAAGAAAAGGAAAAGTTGTTGGTAATCTTCAAGTTAAAGATACAAACGTTCATGAATTATCTAAACTTATGGTTGGAAGAGATGTTGAACTTGTTACACAAAAAGATGAATGCAAACCTGGTGATTTAATTTTAGAAGTTAAAAATCTTAATGTTTATAATGAAGAAAAGAAAAAAGAAACAGTTAAGAATTTAAGCCTTAATGTTAGAGCTGGCGAAATTGTATGTCTTGCTGGTATTGAAGGAAACGGACAAACAGATTTAGTATACGCAATTACTGGACTTGAAAAAGTTAAGAGTGGAGAGATTGTTTTACATAATGTCGATAGATATCATTATTCTAAAAAGATACTTGAGTCAAAAGAAAAAGAAAACAAGACTTTTAAAGATAAGTGCAATTTAGTTTTAAATTATTTATCTAAAGCAATGAAAACTATTGGCCTTGATGTAAAAACTTTCTTCCATAATATTTTTTCTTATATTAAATTCGGATTAGAAACAGCAAGAGTATGGATTACAAATCAATTCTATAAATTAGGATTTTTAATTTCTACAAAAGTTTTTAAAAAGACCACTGTTACTGATAAGAAAACTGGTGCTAAAATTGAAAAAACCTGCAAAAAGGCAATATTTAGTGAAAAATCAGTACTTAATCAGTACAAATATAGTAAGATTTTATCAAAAAAAGAGTATGAAAATCTTCCTAGATATTATGATGCTCATCTTGAAAATTTATCTATTAGAGATAGAAGCAAAGCAGGAATTTCTCATATTCCAGAAGATAGGCATAAGCATGGCTTAGTACTTGATTTTAACTTAAGAGACAACATTGTTTTACAAAAATATTTTGAACCTGATTTCGAAAAATTTGGTTTTATCGATAATAAATCAAAATTAAAATATGCAAATGAAATCATAGATAAATATGATGTTCGTAGTGGTAGCGGAGCATTTTCTATTGCTAGAAGTATGAGTGGCGGAAACCAACAAAAAGCTATTTTAGGTAGAGAAATTGATCGTGGAACTCCTTTACTAATCGCTGTCCAACCTACAAGAGGACTTGACGTTGGTGCTATTGAACACATCCATAAAAATATTATTAAGAGTCGTGATGAAGGACACGCTGTTCTTCTTGTTTCACTTGAATTAGATGAAGTTATGAACCTTAGTGATGTAATTTTAGTTATGTACAATGGCGAAATTGTAGCTAAGCTTGATCCAAAGAAGACAAATGTTAATGAAATTGGTCTTTATATGAGTGGAGCAAAAAAAATGAGTGAAGAAGAAATGAAAGGAGAAATAAAATAATGGAAAAAACTAAGAAAAAAAGATCGTTTTCATTTCTAACTGCCTTTTTCAAAAGTGATGCTCTAAGAAATGTTAAATCTAGTTTAATTTGTATCTTAATTGGTGTCTTATTTGGATTTATTTTAATGCTTGCACTTGATCCAGAAAAAGCAATTGCTGGTCTTGGTGCTTTATTTACATCTGGATTTAAGTCAACGGATAATATAAATCAATTTATTACTGCAGCAATTCCTATGATGCTTGCTGGTTTAAGTATTTCTTTTTCATTTAAATTAGGATTATTTAACATTGGAATTACTGGCCAAGTTGCTCTTGGAGCATTTTGTGCGATACTTTGTGGATTAAGCGGAGCAAATTGGTTTGTTTGCCTTTTAGTTGGTGGACTTGCAGGTGCTCTTGGTGGATTAATTGTTGGAATTTTAAAAGCAAAATTCAACGTTAATGAAGTCTTATCAGGAATTATGCTTAACTGGATTTTCTATTATATTATCGGTATGTGTGGAAACATTGCTGTTCCTGGTGCATTTAAAGATAGATTAACAAAAGATTATCTTTCAGCACTACCAGTAACAGCAAGAATGCCTTCTTTAGGATTTGAATCATTACCTAATGTTAGCTGGGGATTAATTATTGCAATTATTATCATTATTATTGTTCAAATTGTATTAAATAGAACAACATTTGGCTTCGAACTTAAAATGAGCGGAACAAATAAAGAAGCAGCTAAATATGCTGGTGTTAATCAAACAAAAAGTATTATTTTAGCTTTAACTATTTCTGGATTTGTTGCAGGAATTGCTGGATATATGATTTTTGCGACACCAAATGATCCAAGAAAATTCCTTTGGAGTAGTAATGGAAATTCACTTTTAAGTGATGGCTTTAATGGCATTAGTGTTTCACTTATTGCTCAAAATAGTCCAATTGGATGTATCCTTTCATCAATGCTTTTAACCTATATTGATACTGCAACGCCAGACTTAAAGACTGTTTCTGATTTATATAACATACATTATTGTGAATTAATTAAGTCAATTATTATTTATGTCGCAGCTCTTTCATCCTTTATTTCATTAATGCTTAAAAAACTTGATTATAAAATTGTTGAATCTTTTAATAGACCTCAAAAGATAAATAAGGAGGGCAAATAATATGAGTGCTGGAGTAATTATTGGTGGCTTCGTATTTTATTTCTTAATATATGCCATTGGATTTGTTTTAGGTTCGTATGGTGGTATGTTCTCCGAATGCTCTGGTGTTATTAATATCGCATTAGAAGGTTCGATGGTTGTTGGAGCTTTTAGTGGATTAATTTTCTTACAAATGATGGCTAAATTCCTTCCTGAAACAATTTGGTTAACTTCAACTGTTGGAGGAGTTACGCTGCTATATTTCTTGGCTGCTCTTGTTTCAATAGTTTTTTCAATCATTTTCTCATTCTTACTTTCCTTTGTTTCAATTAAATTAAAAGCTGATCAAACTATCGTTGGAACAGCTTTAAATACAGTTGCTGTTGCAGTTTGTACAATTGTTAACACATTTATTACAGGAAAAGAAAATACTGAAGTTGATAATGTTAATTTATTTAAGTCGATTAATTTTAATGTAAATACTGGCGTTGAATTTATAGATAGTGCTTTTAGTGGATTAAATATTTCGATTCTTATTGGACTTATTGTAATTATTGTCTTATGGCTTGTTATGAACAAGATGAGATTTGGTTTAAGACTTAGAGCATGTGGAGAAAATCCAGGTGCTGCAGATAGTGTTGGAATTAATGTTTCAAGAATGAGATATCTTGGAACTATGATTGGCTCAGCAGCTGCTGGACTTGGTGGATTCATTATCTTCTCTAATTTACCACTTGGAAGTTGGAACATAAGTGCATTAGGTATTGGCTTCTTAGTTCTTGCAATTGAAATTTTTGGCAACTGGAAAGCAACAAATATTTTATTTGGCTCATTATTCTTCGCATTCTTCTTTGCATTTGCTCCTGTCTTCACATCAAACGTTATGAGCGATCCAGACATTAATGATGCTATTAAAGGTACAATTTTTGGAACAAAAGCATTCTATTACATGCTTCCATATTTAATTGCATTCTTAACATTAATTGTATTTTCTAAGAAGAGTAGAGCACCAAAAGCTGAAGGAAAACCTTATGATAAATCTACAAGATAGGCGGGCGCCTATCTTTTCTTTAATATAGGAAATTCGATTTATTGAAATGCACAAAAAAATAGATTAAATATGA
>UQXJ01000053.1 GCA_900545015.1 uncultured Mollicutes bacterium
GAGACAAAACATTTAATTTTAATAATTTAATTAGAGAATATGCTTATGTAGCAGACGGCGAAGACCTAAAATATGATTTTAATATTGATAGCGCTGGCACCATTGCTTTTAAGGTTTTTACTGATGCCAAAAATGAAAAACAATATATTTTAGAAGGTGTTGATAGTTTAAATCGTTCCATTAGTTTATATCGCGATGAAAATGAAAAAATAATTGTGTCACTTAATGGCAGAACCATTAATACAAATTTAATATTAACAAGAAATGAATGGCATAATTTAGCTATTTCATTTAAAGGAACAAGGAGCTCTGGTTCATTAAATTCTTTATATTTAGATATTAGAATCTGCTTAGATGATAAGATATGGCAAAATTCGTATTCTGTTGATTCATATTTTGGTAAATTAATATTCTCAATTGGTAGAAAAAATAGTCCACGAGCAGAATCGCATTCATTTGGCACTTATAGGAATTATTTTCCTCTATTTGGTTTAATTCAAATGCTTTCAACACGAAATGCATATTGTGAATATTCAACAATTGAAGAATTATTTGAATCTTTTAAAACTACACATAAAAGAAATGAATTTGATGAATTCGGAATGCTAAAGAAGAGCGATATAGTATTTAAAAATAAGCGCATATTAAGTAGAACTTATGAATATCTTAACAGTAAGTTTAAGCCAACTTATAAATCATGTCTTATTAAAAAAGAAAATTTTGCAATAAGTGATAACGAACGTGCTATTTCATATGCTTATGATGACTTGGGACGTCTACTTGCAGTTAATTATTTTAAAGAACAGACACACAATTATGAATACGATTATCGTGGATATTTAATAAGGGATAATAATCTTCGTATCGAATGTGATAACAATGGGAACATCCTTAAAAAAAACGACGTATCTTATACTTATGATTCAGTCATAAAAGATAGACTAATAAAAGTTGGTGATGAGACTATTGAATATGATGCAAATAATCCTTTAATTCCGACAAAATATTTGGATAAGAGATTAAAATTTGAAGGAAAGAGACTTAAAGAAGTAACAAAGAACAACAAAACATCTTATTTTTATTATGATGAAGAGGGATATCTTATAAAGAAAATTGACGGCAATGGTAAGACAACAAATTTTGCTTACGAGAATGGAAATCTCTTATATTTGAAAAAAGATAATGATGAGTTCGATTTCCTTTATGATGAAAATAATCTTCTTTATGGTTTTATATTAAACAAAAGTGGCACTTATTACTATCTTCGTGATATTTTTAATAACATTTTGGGAATTTTAGATAGCCAAGGAGAAATTATTGTTTCATATGAATATGATGCGTTCGGAAAAATTATTAATACAGAAGATTTATCTTCTATTCAATTAGGAGACCTCAATCCTTTCAAATATAAAGGTTATTATTATGACGATGAGACGGGATGGTTTTGGTTATCCTCAAGGTATTATTCTCCAGAACTTTGCAGGTTCATCAGCCCAGATTCTGTAGATAATCTAGAACGAGAATCTATCAACGGATTAAACTTATATGCTTATGCTAAAAATAATCCGATTATGTATTATGATCCTAGTGGTCATTCAGCAATTTTGGTAATTGGATTATTAGCTGGTTCTTTCATTGTAGGAGCAGGTACTAGTGTAGTAAGTCAAGGCTTAGCTTATGGATGGGATGAAATCAATTGCTGGCAAGCAGGGGTAGATGGATTATTTGCTTTAGGTTCAACTGCATTGGCAATGACGGGAATTGGAACGTTAGCTTCAGTTGGAATAGGGGCTTTTGCTGGTTGGTCACAATATGCAATTGATTCAGCATTCCACGAAGAAGATTTGACATTACTTGGTTCTTTAACAGCGTTTGGATTAGGAGCTATTGGTGGTGCCATAAGTGGAGCTGGTGCTAGAAATAGTGCTAATATTGCTTCAAGTATGAAACTAACTGGCAAAGGAGCTAGTGCTGTTAAAGCTATTACAACTGCATCCAATAGATATTTGGCTGGTGAAATTTCTATGAAAGGTCTTCAAGCAACTACTAGATTGTGGGGCAATGTAGCTTTAAATGCTGTGCAAGATGCCATCTCACCGACCATTAGAAGTTTAATGATTAAAGGTACTATTGCTATTACTGGATGGACAGTTGCGACTGTTGCAATTAACTATGGATTGTCTTATTTGTATTAAACATAAGTGGAGGAAAATATGGGAATAAATGAAATTATTGTGTTTTTTATTTGCATATTAGTTGTATTATTTATGCATTTTAAAAATTTGATTTTTGGAAGTCAACACGATTGTTATTTTTCAGATAATACTATAAGAAAGCTCATTGTTCCTAAAAAGTCATTTTTAAGAAAATTAGTTATATTTAAAGAGGGTAAAATGACTAATCCCCCATTTCTTTACATAAGAGTAATACCTTATTTAATACAATTTTTTATTGTAATTGTTAGTACGGCTTTATTCTTTATTGATCAATTTGTAATAGATTTTATTCCTAGTATTGTATTTATGGTTATTGGTTATGGTACTTTAGGAACATATGTAATTTATGAATTATTTTTAATCTTCTTATCTAGAGGATTAAGACTTTAAAAAAATAAACGATTTAATGAGCAAGAATTAAATAATAAATTATTAAAAAGTGAACTTTTGGCAAAACTTATTAATTTATATTTTGGCGAGCCTACAATTGGGGCATGAAATAGAACAAATAATTTATGAATTATTTAGAAAGTGAGGTTACTAGTCAATGACTATAAATGATTTATTAGTTGATAAAACAATTAAAAATATTCAAGTTGTTAGAGGATTAGGAATTATACCTACAAGAATAGAAATTGAGGTTTGTGATGAAAAAGAGTATTTCATTATTGAAGTCGAATCTAATTTTAGAATTCTAGATAGAACAAATTGCTTGGTGTGTTTTGATGATTTGTATCTTGATTCTAAATGTAATGAAATGACGCCTCAAAAATTTAGAAAACAAAAAGGGGTAGAAAATACATTAATATTTTTTAATATTAATCGAAACTATAAAAGGATAGTTGATAAAAAGATTAAAAAAATTAAAATATCCCCATTTGGTGATGTGGATTTATATTTGTCTAATAGAGTAAAAATACAGATTATTAACGATACACATTTAAATGATTCTTGTATATTGAGAATAAAATGGAAAAATTCTTTTGAAGAATATATTGCCAATAACGGAAAAATTTTTAAAATACAAAAAGTTATTTTTGAAATGAAAAATGAAAACGGGAAAATTAGCTTTTCAATGTGAACTTGGAATTTTTTAGTTTTATAAAGAAGCGATGGTACTAATCTACGACAAATTAAGATGGATTTTATGTTGTATTCTAAAAAAATGAATTAATTCAGATTGCTCTTTTAAAAACCGAACTTTAATTGCTTCTTTTTGTATGTTCTTCGAAGAAACTTGTATATGGATTAATTTGTGCTAAATAAGACTAAATATACTGTAGAAGAATCGACTAGTAGAACAAATTGTTTGCTGTATATTTTATGAATTAATGTTAGAAGACCTTAAAACGTTGATTTTAAAGTAAAATAAGCAAGATTTAATATAATGTCTATTTTTAAAGCATCCTTGTTTTATTGATTTTTGAGGTGTTTATGAATTGCAATATACTTCATCTCGTTATTGTAGAAATAAAGAAAAAGTTTTAACCTAAAGATGTGAATATTGATCATAACGAATTTAAAAATAAAGAATTAATTGTAAGAAAAGCAATCATTTCTTTTTTTAGAGAAACTATTTACTTTTTTAAAATATGACATTAGTCATGAGCGTATTAAAGTTGTTCTTTATGATGACAAAGGGTATGAAACTAAATCAGAAGAATTTATTAAAGATGTTTATGATGCTTATGTTTATTTATTAAGAAATTCATCAAATCCATTTACAAGTAAATTACTTAATAGATTTTTCTTCATTTATTTTGGTGAAGTAATTGAAGATAATGTAACAAAAAGAATAGTTACAAATTATTTTGATTATTTAAACAAACCTATTTTAGAGTCTGCAGTTGATTTTCATATTGATGTATATAAAAATTGTGATTCTTTTAAAGAAAAAGACAAGATTATTATTTCACTTATATTATTTAATGTATTTTTAGTAAGAAACGGCATTCCTACAATTAAGATGTCAGTTGTGGAATTAAAAGAATATAAAAAGTGTTTAGAAGATTACTTATTGAATAGCAAAATAAATCTTTATAATTTCTTTTCTCAATTATTCTCTACACATAAATTTCTAGATTGTGATTATTATAAAAATCTTAAAGATATTTCCTTAAAAGATATTTATAATGTATTTAATAAGGACAAAGAGCTTATTAAAAGCAAATATCAAATTAAACATTTAAGTGTATTTGGATCGTTTTCAAAAGGAACAAATAGAATTGATTCTGATATAGATTTATTAGTTTCATATTCACTTGATATGACTGACGCTGAAAAAGAAGAAGCATCTAAAGAATTTAAAAATTATTATTTTGAGATATTCAATCGTTTTATTGATTTGAATGAAATCAGTGAAACTTTAAATGATGATTTTATAAAAGAAACAACTAATGTTAAGAAAATATTTTAAGGTATGAATAGAGGTTTAAAAGAAAAAGCAAAATTAATCTCATTAAATGTAGGAGAGAATGTTGGAACTTATATTAACATCAATGAAAATGATGCTAATTTACATTTTGTTGTGAATTTAAATTCTTATTCTGATGATTTTCCATTAGATTTATCTTTAATTTATGCGTTGAGCGAAAAAGGAAACAGTTCTATTTTTGGAAAAGGATTTAAATTAAATCTATACAAAAAGATTGAAAATTTAATTGATTATTTTAGTGTTACAAATGCTGATGGTTCTATTGATTTATATCATGATACGAATAAATTTTATAATCCTGAAACACAATTATATGTTTCTGAGGATGAAGCAATCGACAATGAGGAGCAATTTAGATCTATTTATAATGATAAAGGCTATACATCTTTATTTCGTTTGACTTCTGATTATCCATCAAAAATATATGCTTTTAATAAAACAATTAGGCTTGAATTTAGTGGTTCTCCAAAGGTGATTCGATTTGGTAATGGAAATTTTATCGAACTATACTGCCAAAATGAATTAGTAAATGAAATTCATTTAATTAAAAAAGATATATTAATTTCTACAATCGTCATTGAATATGATAGCGATTCAATGATTAGAGAAATTTTCTATTTTAATGGTAATGAAGCTTTAATGGATAGATATCAATTTGAATTTTTAAACGATCAAATAACAGTTAAAAATATCATTAGCAACTATCGATTAAAATTTAATATTAATTATAATAAAGTGCAATCTTTTGTAGATGCTTATGATGATTCCTTTACAAATAGTCATTTAACACGAATTGATTATTTAAATAAAAAAACAATCGTTTTTAATTATAAAGAAAAAGGATCTTATACAGTATTTGATGCTAACGACACACCACTATATGATTTTGATGATGAAGGTAATATTTGTGGGTATAATTTTGATCTAAATACAAAGAAAATCAAAGAAAATACTGGAGTATTAAATTTAGATAAATGGGAAAACATTATTGATAATAACTTACTTAATTTTTCTAGTGATGGAATTAATGTAGAAGAAAAAGTACTAAATGATTCAACTTATAGGCATTTAATTAAAGGAAAGACATTTTATTTAAGGG
>UQXJ01000054.1 GCA_900545015.1 uncultured Mollicutes bacterium
GGCATTTGCCAAGATGGGGTAATTAAATTTTATAGATTTAATTACTTTTGTTCTTCTGCCAAAAACCTTGCAAAAGTTATACAAAATTTATATATTTTGTTTCTTTTTTAAAATTATTTGTGTGTTATAATGAAAATACAAAAGAAGAAAGGAGATATTTATAATTTATGAAATATCAAATTATAGGCAAAAATATCGAAGTCACTGAAGGGATTTCGACTGCTTTAACAAAGAAATTATCCAAGATGGATAAATACTTTAAGGACGACGAAGATGTCGTATGTAGAGCGGTAGTCAGAACATATAAAAAGAATGAAGCTAAAGTAGAAATTACAGTTCATGCAAAGGATACAACGTTTAGAGCAGAAGTTAAAAATAATGATTTATATGCTGCTTTCGATCTCGCAATTGATAAACTTCAAGGTCAAATGAGAAAACTTAAGAGTCAACTCAAAAAACGTTATGTCCATGAAGGCATTGGAAAAGCTATTGTTTTTGATGAAATTAAAGATGCTGAAAAAGAAGAAGAAACAGCAAAACCAGTAAGATTTAAGGTTACGCATTTAAAACCATTAACTGTCGAAGATGCTGTTCTTGAAATGGAATCTATCGGACATGATTTCTATTTATATATCGATTCTGATGATGAAAAAGTAAGTGTCGTTTATAAAAGAGATGATGGCGGATATGGCTTAATCCAAGGCGATAATAAAATAGAATTTTAATTAAAAAAGGTCCATCGAAAGATGGATTTTTTAAAAATAGTTGAGATTTGCATGGTTTTAAAAGAACTTTGTATTTTATTTAGATATGTAAATTAAGAATAATTTTTAAAACTATATTATTTGTGATACTATTTTTGCATGGACAAAATCATAGCAACAGATTTAGATGGAACTCTTTTTTATCCTAAAGATACAAAAGAAATGATTTGCAAACCAAACTTATTCTTCCTTCAATCATTTATTGATCAAGGTGGAGAAGTTATTTTAATTAGTGGAAGAAGCAATGAATATTGTAAAAGAGTAATCAAAAAGATAGGCAGACCATGTAGTGCAGTTTCTTATAATGGAGCATGCATTTATGATGGGGAAAAACTCATTATGACAAATAAAATTCCTAATGATGAAGCAATATCTATAATTGATGAGATTACTCAACAATATAAGGTCCCTGGTATTTTCTTGATGACGGAAAATGGACTTTCGATTCATCTAAAATGTAAATCAAAATTAGTGCGTTGGCTTTATAAACTTTATTACAAATCAACTGGTGTATACGCTGAAGACCTAATGCCGCTTGAAAGTGATTATGAACGCGAACTAAAAACTGGAAACATTTTTAAAATTATGATTTATTTTGGACTAGGAAAGAAAAATAGAAAAAGAGCAAGTCAAGCTAACTCGGTTTTAAGAAATGTTTATGATAAAGTTGAGTGCAATTGGTCAACAAATGTTATTGAAATTACTGCAAAAGATTGCGCAAAAGCCAAATCTTTAGAGATTCTTTTAAAATATAAAGGTAAGACAGCAGATAATTTATATGTCGTTGGAGATAGCGGAAATGATATCTCAATGTTTAAGGCTTTTCCTAAACATAGTTTCTGCATGGGACATGCGCCACAGAACGTAAAGAAACATTCTAAATATATCATCGATAAATTTGAAGATTTATCGAGGTATATATGAAAAATAGTAGATAAATTTACTAGAAATAGTAAAATATATAAAAGTTAAGGAGATTTATATAAAAATATGGAAACAATTAGTAGAGTTATTGTGTCATTAATTTATTATAATTCATTAGTAAGAGATACACTTGAGTACACATTAAACAATAAAGACTCATTTGATGTTAATTATTACGATTATAAGAGAAACGGCATTGTAAACGAAATCAAGCTCAACACTCCATTAAAGGTATTCTTAGATCAAAACAACGAAAAGGGTGAAGATTTGAGAAAAAGATTAGAGCAATTTGGAAACGATTTCTACAGCGATACATCAACAGTAATTAAAAAAGCTAATGATGGTTTAAGAGTTGATCATGCTCAAAATGTTAAAATTTTTGAAAATGTTATTCCTCTACACGAAGAATTAAACTCAATCATTAAAATGCACATCAACTATGCACGTGATAACAATCAATTAGAAGATAAGATTGTTAAATTAGCAAACGCTGATGAAAGATTCTATAGAGCAGTTGCTTTATTAACATTAAACGGAGAAATTGATAGACAATTTGAAGAATTCAATAAAGCAATGAGAGAATCAAAAGGTCAACCAACTCCAGCAAGTAACTTCGTTCAAAACGATTTAAATACACTTGTAAAATGCTTAGCTACAGTTAGACAAAATGCAACATGTAAAGATGAACTCTATACAACTGCATTAGATGCAGTATTCAACTGTGTTGAAATGATGAATGGTAAGAGAGATCTTCCAAAAGGAAAATCATTCCCAGATGTCTTCAATGATTGCAGTCAAAAGATTGCTGAATTTATTAGAGATTCAGAACAAGGTTGGAAAGAAAACTACACACCTTGCTTAAATGAATTAATTGAAGATAACAAAAAAGCAAAAGAAGCAGCTGAAGGAAATTCACAAGCTGCATAATTAACTTATGAAAGAAGTTCAAGGCAAAGATTTTTTAAACAAGAAAACTGAAAAATTAGTATTAGGATTTAGTGTCAAACAACTTGTTTGGTTTATTATTGGAATACTAATTAGCATTAATGCATTAATTTTCTTGGTACTTGGACTCATTACTGATTACGCATCAATTCCTGGAAATATTATTTCTACACCAAACCAAGGTATGATAAGTGCTTTAGGTGGAATTGACTTCAAATGGTTTGGCGTAATGACGTTTGTTTTTGGAACACTCATTTATTCTTTAGCTCTTAGCTTTGCAAGTAAAAATGAAGATAGAGAAAAAGAAAGAGAAGCAAGACGTGAACAACGTTTAAAAGCAATGGAAGAACAAGATAAAGGTATTGTCCTCAATTACGAAGAATCTACTATCAATAAGTAAACTAAAAGAAGTGGCCGAGCCACTTCTTTTCATATAGATTAATTTTATTTATTTAGTAATTTCAACGTAAGAAACGTTTCCGTTTTCATCGATAATTTTATTAAAGATTGCTTCGAATTCTTCGTCATCTTTTTCAATAGAGATTACATATTTTGAAGAACCATCTTTATTTTTCATAATCTTTAATTCATATTCAACATCATTAATTTCATATTCAATTTCATCATAATGATTTTTATTTTCGATTGACAATGAGTATGAAAGTGTTTCTTTTCCATCTTTATAAACGCTATATTCGAAGGAAGTTTCTTCTTTATTGTTTTTAATTTCGTGTTCTTCTTCGACCTTTACATAATTATTTTCATCGATAATTACTTTAAATTCTCTTTCAACCTCAGACTTATTATTTTTTTCTTCGGTTGTTGTTGTACTGATAAATGAATATTGATTGTTATCAAATTCTGCAATACCTTTAATAGAAGTTTTTGTTTCAACTTCGTTTTCATCACTTTCTTCTTCTTTATTGATTACGTTGTAATAAAGTGTGTATTTAGCTTCTTTTAATGATGTGTCGATAAAGTTAATTGTTTCTTTAATTTTATATGTAACTTCATTGATTGTTGTATCAACTTCTTCAGTGACTGAATCAAATTTAACACCATTTGTTAACATTAAATCTAATGTTGGAAGAATTTCTAAAGCTTCTTTCTTTTGCTCTTCGTTCATGCTTTTAGCTCTTTTTAAGCCAGGATTATTTGCTTTAAAAGATGATGCTAAATTTAAAGAAGTGACAGCTTGGAAATTGATTTTTTCTTGTTCAGTTTTGAATGCTGGTGCGATATTATCTCCTGAGCATGATGCCATAGTTGCACCTAAAGTAACGATTAATCCACCTAATAATAAATTTAATTTTTTCATAATTTTATCTCCTTTTGTACCATTAATACGAAGGAGAAGAAGAAATTATTGGAAAATATTTTTAAATTTTATAATTAAATGTTTTATATGTGTATTCTTTGTATTTTTTGGTGATATTTAAATTGATTGGATCTTCTAAACCATCACTATTATCGATTTCTTCGCAGATAAATGAGTAATGAGTGTCATCTACTTTAATGATATCTTTAAAATTAGTTTTTTTATTACTTTCTTTTATAGATATTTCAGCTTTTTCTTCGTTATCTTCGTTTTCAATTTCGTATTTTAATAAATAAGAAATTCTATCATTATTATATTCGTTTTTATTTTTGTAATAAGAAATTGAAAAACTATTTTCACTTTCTGTACCTTCGTATTCAGCTTCTTTTTTAATAACAATTACAGTTTTATTATCTTTATCAAGTGAAGTAAAAGTGGCTTCAGTTTTTTCTTCTCTTTCATCTTTTTCGACTTCATTTTTATGTTTTAGTTTAACATCATAATATGTGTTATCAGCGTTGATATATAAGGCTTTGACGTTATTTTTTTTACTTATTGTAGGAAGATAAAAAGTGCCTAATAATTCTTCATTAATTGATAATGATGCTTTATATGTATATGTTGTATTTTCAAATTTAAATTCACATGTTTCTTCTTTAATTTTTGTATTATCTACGAAAAATAAGGATGTTGCCCCGTATGATATTGAATTGAATTTATTAGCAATTTCTTTAAAAAGAGCATATTCATCAACTTCGTTTTCTTTTTCTTTAGAACATTTAATTTTAGATAAATTATTTGTAGAAGTTTTATCGCTTAATAAATTAAAGGAAGAAAATGTTGCTAATTCTTTAACAAGTACACTATTATTTCCTAATTTAAATTCATTAGTTGGTATTTCAATTTGATTATTATTAAGGTTAGTTGCAACAGGAATAATAATTAATAAAGAAGAAGCGAGAGCTATAGCAGGCACACCAAATTTCAAGAAATATCTTTTCTTTTTGACTGGCTCTTCATTTTTAGATGCTAAATAATTTGAAATAATTGAATTTGAAGATGTTTTGATTTCATAATTTTCATTTTGTTTAATTAAATCAATAATTTGTTTATCATCCTTAATTTTCATAACGCTAACTCCTTTCGTAATTTTTTAATTGAATTGTTGTAACTCCATATGACCGTACCAAGTGGCCTTTTAATTAGACTTGCTATTTCTTCAAATGTTAGTTCATTTAAAGAATGAAGAACTAATATTCTGAATTCTTTATCATTTAATATTTTCTTTGCTTTGCTTAGAACAATATTTGAATCTAAAGAATCATCATTATCTTTTTCTCCAAAATCATTTATAGCTTCATAAATTGTTTCTTTATTAGCTTTTTTAAAATAATCCAAAGTTATGTTTCGACTCATTACCATTAAAAAACCTAATATAGAAGAATCGACGTCAACCTTATTTATTGAATTTAAAAATTTAATATAAGTTTCTTGAAGTAGATCCTCACTGATAGTTCTATTTTTTGTTATGGAAAGAATGTTATAGAAAACTTGATTTTTAGTCGCATTAAAAAATTCGTCAAAATAAGAAAGATTTCCTTCTTTAATTAAAATAACTAGTTGTTTAATACGAACTTCTTCCATAACATCACAATTAATACGATTAAATTATAGTTTTTATTGGAATTAAAATAAAATTATTTAAAAAATCCTTTTTTGCAGTTGCGTGCTCTAAGTATCGATTTCATCGGTGTTTTTT
>UQXJ01000055.1 GCA_900545015.1 uncultured Mollicutes bacterium
AGGACTTTACATTTAAAACTCTTAGGAAAACGGATTTTAAAAAAAGAATTTACGATAAATAAAATATTAATTTTAAATCAGTATAAAACTACTAATTTTGATTTTATTTAAACTGTATTTGTTATATAATAAACACGATGAATTTCTAAGGAGGAAATTAACAAATTATGGCAATAAAAGTTGCAATTAACGGATTCGGAAGAATCGGACGTCTCGCATTCAGACAAATGTTTAGAGCAGAAGGATATGAAATCGTAGCTATTAACGATTTAACAGATCCAAAAATGTTAGCTCACCTTTTAAAATATGATTCAGCACAAGGTAGATATGCATTAGCTGATAAAGTTGAAGCTAAAGAAGATTCAATCGTTGTTGATGGCGAAGAAATCAAAATTTATAAAGAAAAAGATGCAAATAACTGCCCATGGAAAGAACTTGGTGTAGATGTTGTTCTTGAATGTACAGGTTTCTATACAAGTAAAGAAAAAGCAATGGCACATATTAATGCAGGAGCTAAAAAAGTTGTTATCAGTGCTCCAGCAGGAAAAGATTTACCAACAATCGTCTTCGGTGTTAACGAAAATACATTAAAAGCTGAAGATACAATTATTAGTGCTGCTAGCTGTACAACAAACTGCTTAGCTCCAATGGCAAATAATTTAAATAAATTAGCACCAATCGTCAGTGGTATTATGACAACTGTTCACGCATATACTGGTGATCAAATGGTACTTGATGGACCACACAGAAAAGGTGATTTAAGAAGAGCAAGAGCTGCTGCAGAAAACATCGTTCCTAACTCAACAGGTGCTGCAAAAGCTATTGGACTTGTTATCCCAGAATTAAATGGTAAATTAATTGGAAGCGCACAAAGAGTTCCAGTTAAGACAGGTTCGACAACAATTTTAGTCGCTGTTGTAAAGAGTGATAAAGAATTAACTCCAGCTATTATCAATGACTTTATGAAAGCACACACAAATGCTTCATTTGGTTATACTGAAGAACCACTCGTTTCAACTGATATTATCGGTATTACACAAGGTTCATTATTTGATGCTACACAAACTATGGTTAGCAAGATTGATGAAAACACATATCATGTACAAGTAGTTGCTTGGTATGATAATGAAAATTCATATACTAGCCAAATGGTTCGTACAATCAAACACTTTGCTGAATTAAATTAGTAATTATAATAGGGAAAGGCCTCGGTTTTAAGGCCTTTTTCTATCTTAATAAAGGAGAATAAACAATGAATACAATTGAAAATTTAAAAAATATTGCTGGAAAGAAAATTCTTGTTAGAGTCGACTTCAATGTACCATTAAAAGGTCAAGAAGTTAGAGACGATAACAGAGTCGTTGCTGCTTTACCTACAATTAAAAAACTTTTAAGTGAAGGTGCTGCTTTGGTTTTAATGTCACATTTAGGAAAAATTAAATGGGGCAAGGTCGATGATGAAGAAATCGCAAAAGAAAAAGCAAAGAATAATATGGAATTTGTTTTCCCAGTATTAAAGAAACACTTAGAAGGTGTAACTGTTAAATTCTGCCCATTCACAAGTGGTGAAGGATTAAAGAAAGCAATTGAAGAATTGAAAGCCGGCGAAGTTTTACTTGTTCAAAATACACGTTATGAAAAAGGCGAAAGCAAAAACAACCCAGATTTATCAAAAGAATGGGCAAGTTATGTTGATGGCTTTGTAATGGATGCTTTCGGAAGTGCACATAGAGCACACGCTTCAACATATGGTGTTCCAGAAATCTTAAAAGCTGAAGGAAAACCAGTTGCATTAGGCTATTTAATGGAAAAAGAAGTTAAAAACTTAGGTGCATGTGTTAAAGGCGATGTACATCCTTATGTTGCTATCCTTGGTGGATTCAAAGTTAGCGATAAAATTAAAGTTATTGATAGCTTATTAGCAAAATGCGATAAGATTTTAATTGGTGGAGCTATGGCTTTCACATTCTTAAAAGCTACAGGTCATAATGTTGCTAAATGTCCAGTAGAAAATGATCAATTAGAATACGCAAAGAAATGTTTTGAAAGCGGTAAGATTGTTTTACCAGTCGATAACGTTATTGCTAATGGATTTGATGATTACACAGACATTAAAACTATTCCAAATGATAACTTCCCAGAAGGATATGAAGGTTTAGATATTGGTCCTAAATCAATCGAAATTTTTGCAAAAGAAATTGCTAAAGCAAAATTGATTTTCTGGAATGGACCTGTTGGCGTCTTTGAAGATGCTAATTTCCAAAAAGGTACAATCGGAATTTGTAAAGCAATTACAGATAATAAAGAAGCATTCTCAGTTATCGGTGGTGGTGATAGTGCAGCAGCTGCAAAAGAATTTGGATTTGCTGATAAATTCTCACACGTCTCAACTGGCGGCGGTGCATCACTTGAAATGATTGAAAACAATGGTCATTTACCAGGAATTGATGTTATCGGATAATATATGAGAAGAAAACTTTTATTAGGTAACTGGAAAATGAACAAAACTCCAACTCAAGCAGTTGAGTTTTGTAAAGATGCTAAAGAACTTGGCAAATTAGCAAGAGCTAATAAAGTCGATATGGGAATTTGTGTTCCTGCAGTTGATTTAGTTCCAGTTAAAAAGACTTTAAAAAATAGTTTAATTGTTGGAGCAGAAAACTGCCATTATGAAGACCATGGTGCTTTTACTGGCGAAATTTCTATTCCAATGTTAAAAGATATCAATATTTCATGGTGTATTATCGGACACTCTGAAAGAAGAACTTATGATAATGAAACAAGCGAAAAATGTAATAAAAAGATTTTAGCTTTATTATCTAATGATATGATCCCTGTTTATTGCTGTGGTGAATCTTTAGAAACATTTGAAAAAGGCGAAACAAAAGATTTCGTTAAAGAACAAATTGTTAAAGGATTTGAAAATGTTTCAAGCGAAGATGCAGCAAAAGTTGTAATCGCTTATGAACCAATTTGGGCAATTGGAACAGGCAAAAACGCTTCTAAAGAAATCGCTGAAGATATTTGCTTATTTATCCGTAATGTAATTAAAGGATTATACGGAAGAAAAGTTGCAAATAAAGTAAGAATTCTTTATGGCGGAAGTGTAAAACCAGCTACAGTTAAAGAATATTTAACTCAACCAGATATTGATGGTGCATTAGTAGGTGGCGCATCACTTGATGTAAATTCTTATAAAGAACTTTTAACATCATTTATATACTAATTTGATTAGACATAATTCTTAAACGGCGTCTCACGACGTCGTTTTTCATTTATTTTTGTTTCGTATACTTTATAATAATTGTATTGCTAACATTGAATTAAAAAGTAAAATTGAATTCAAAGTTTCTATTATTGATATTAGGTGAATCATAATAGTAATGCTTATAAGAAAGGAAATTGAGACACCTACTCGACCAAAAATATGGATGTTTACGAAAATAATAGTAACCCAGCAAGTACTGTATTTGGTGATGATGCTGAAAGCAAAAGCAGTTTTTTATCAAAAGTATTTTTATATTTTGGAAGTGCTGTGTTAATTACAGCAGTTGTTTGTATTGTAATAAGTGCAATTTTTAGTAAAATTTGGCCTATTTACGATAGCGAAACAAGTTTAAATGCTTATATTGCTTTATCAACAGTTGGCGGGATCGGTTTACTTATAACTGAGATTTTCATTATGTTTAAATCACTAAGAAATAGGGGATCTTTATTAGGACCATTCATTTTATATTCTGTTTTTATGGGCGTTTTATTATCATCATTAACTTTTTACATTGGTGATTCATATACAATCGGAATCGCATTATTTATTACTTCATTAATGTTTTTTACAATGTGTGGTTTAGGTTACTTAACACATAATAAAATGAATGTATATTTAAAAATTTTTATTGGTTTAATGGTTGTTGCAACATTATTATGCTTAGTTAATTTTGTTATTCTTCCATTTGCTTTGTATGGCGGAAATTATGATGTATATTATGCTTATTGGAGAATATATTGGATTATTGAAGCTGTAGTAATTCTTGCGTATTTATTTGTAACTTTGTTTGATATGGCAAGGATTAGAAAAATTGCTGAAAGCGGACAAGGTAGCAATAATGTCGCATTATATTGTGCATTGAATTTATATAGTGACTTTGTAGTAATGTTTCTATATGTACTTAGGTTTGTAGTAGCTATCTTTGGAAATAGCAAAAGAAAATAAATTAAAAGGGGCTGTTGAAAAACTAGATTCATAACTAGTGAAAAATAGCCTCTTTTTTTCGAAAAAAAGACCAAAAACACTAAATTAATGGCCTTTTGATATAATAATCTTCGCCAGAGGATTATTATATGGGTCATTTTACCACGATTCAGATGCTTTTAGACATACCAACTACACTAGAAGCTAAGGAAAAAGAACAAATTGACATTTTTTTGTCATTATTAGACGAATCTAATGTTTCAGAAATATTAGATAGAAGTGTTAAAAACAATACTTCAAAAGGAGGAAGAATAGGCTATAACAAATATAGAATGTTCGCTATGATTTTGTATGGCTTTACCTTCTATAAAGTTACACTGAGGGAGCTAGAAAGTGTTTGTAAATTTGATATTCGTTTTATTTATATCATGAATGGCGAAATACCAAATTACTCTACGATATGCAAATTTATCAATACCTTCATGGTCCCTTACATAAAAGAAATTTTCGCTTGTGTTACTAAATTAATATTTAAAAAATTAGACTTAAAAATGGACGTCGCTTATATCGATGGGACTAAATTTGAAGCAAACGCTAACAAATACAAGTTCGTATGGAAGCCGACCACCTTTCATGAACGTATAACATTAAAAGTATCAAAAATAATAAGTGATTATAATTTAATAGATAATTTTCAGACACCATCATTGATTACTAGCAAAACTATCGCCTTAGCAATTAATAATCTGTATGAAAAGAAAACTGACATAGAACGTTTTAACAGTGTTAAAAAGGCATTAGAATCAATATTTAAAAAAGTACTCGAGTATGAAGAAAAAGAAGAAAAATGTGGCAGCAGAAAGTCGTATTACAAAACGGATATAGATGCTACTGCTATGGCTTTAAAATCTGATTATTATTCAGGTTTAGGATCAAACATGCACGCTGCCTATAATGTTCAAATTATGGTTATAAGTGGTTTTGTTATGATGGCCTATGTTAGTCAATCAAGAACCGATATTCATGATTTTATTGATACAATCGAAGCTTTTCATCATTATTATCAATGTTTTCCAGAAAAAATATGTGCCGACGCTGGATGTGGCTCGCTCGAAAATTACAAGTACCTCAAAACAAAATGCATTAAATCTTTTGTAAAGCATCAGTCATGGGAAGGAAATGTTTCTGCTAAGTATCCAGATTGTTATAGACTAAACGAAGATGGAAAAACAATAACTTGTCTTAATGGAAACATAGGGGCACAAGTAGAACTAGAAAATCGACACGTCAAAAGGTCTAACAATGTTTTTTTCAAGGTAACAGGATGTAATTCATGTTCGTTTTGCATGTACTGTCGCTAGCCTAAATATTTAATGACGATTTTGTCAAATTAAATGATGATATG
>UQXJ01000056.1 GCA_900545015.1 uncultured Mollicutes bacterium
AATCATATTTAATCTATTTTTTTGTGCATTTCAATAAATCGAATTTCCTATATTATGCAAAAAAGAGTCCACAATAGCAGACTCTTTTAATTTTTAACTCGATTTAATGATTATTTTTTTAATAAAGAAGCGTAATCAACATTGCCTTCTTCAGCAACTTGTTTGATTTCTTTTTCTTCCATACATTTAGTGATTAATTCTCTAGCTTTCTTTAATGAGGCGTCAGATTTGACTCTAAATACTAATGGAATATCTTTATAAGCATCTTTGAATCCTGCGTTTCCAACAGCGATTTGACTATTTTTGAAATCATTAGGGTTAAGTGCAAGATAAATTTTTAAGTGAGAACCACCCATAGCAATCTTACAATATGTGACTTTATGAAGTCTAAATGTATCGCCGCTATTTGATAGTCTATCTTTTAATCCATAACTGATTAATAAATTCTTTAAACTATTATAAGCAAGAACAATTTCGCTACCAGCAGTTAAAAGTTTTTCATCGAAATTAAGTTTTTCAGCTTCTTCCTTTTTAATAATATTTTCTTTTCCTCTTACATCAGGTTGTTTAATAAGTGGTTTCTTTTCTACAACAACTTCTTTAACAGGCTCTGGTGTAGGAACTACAACAGGTTCAGCAGGAACTTTAACTTCCTTGATTACTTCTTTAATTACTTCACGTGGAGCAGGTTGAGAGACATAAACAGGGACTTCTTTTATTGTTTCTTTTGTTTCAACTTTAATATCTTTTAAGGCATCTTTAAGTTGTTCACGTACCAATGTTCTTAAATCTTCTTCTGTAATTCTTTCTTCTGGTTCTTCAGTTACAGTTTCTTCTTGAACAGGTTCAGTTTCAGCTTTTGCTTCTTGAATTTTGCTTGGCATTGCAACAACGATAGGAGGAATAATTTTTTCTTCTTTTTCTTCCTTGTGTTCGTGATCTTCGCAACAGCAGCAATCACATTCACAATCATCATAATAAGAATCTTCTCTTTCATTTAAAGTTTCTTCTACGATTTTATGAATGTCTTCAATTGTTACAGGTTTAGGTTCTTCCTTCTTTTCTACTGGTTCAACAGGTTTTGTTTCTCCGACAGTATTTTTAATAATTGTCACTAAATCATCTAAAGTTAATAAGTCGTATTCATCCTCTTTCTTTTCTTCGACTGGAGCAGCGACTGGTTCAACTTTTTCTTGTTTAGCAACAAGGATATTGTTTTCTTTTAAAACATCAACGATTGTGTCTTTAATATCGTTCTTTGTTAAGCGTGGAGTTTGGACTCTTGATTCATAAATATCTGTAGATTGTCCTTGCTTTGAATTTTTTAATTTTGCGCTATCTTCATTGCTACTTGTATTGATGTATTGAACAATTAAAGGAGCGTTATTTCCAGTTTGAACTGTATTTCCAGCACTTGGTGGAATGATTACTGGATTTGGTTGTTGTATAAAGTAAGGATATGGGTATCCACCTTGAGGAGCCATTCCAATAGCTTGTTGTTGTTGTTGAACGTAAGGATTTGGTTGATCTTCGATTTGACCCTTTTTCTTCTTAGTATCTTTCTTATTGATGTTTTCAAATCCATGTCCTTTATAATATTTAATTTTTTCTTTTCTTTCTCTCTTTGTAAGATAGTCATATTTATGTTGAGCAACATAAACGCTTAATTTTACAAGATATGTAATAGATGAAATTAAAACTACTAAAGTAAATACAATAAATGCCCATGCAGAAGCAATAATTGCTAATGTCTTAAAGAATGCTTTAGCTTGGAATTCAGGCTTAATTGTTTCTTTGAAATAATTTCCAACTGGGAATTTGCTATCCCAACCAGCAATAAGTGAATAAAGTGGTGAGCCTTCGTTTACAGCTGGATTACCTTTAATAGAACCACCAATTTGTCTTAAAGCACTATTTCCATATAATGCTAAGTGACCAGCAGATATTACATAGCCAACTACTACAATAAGAATTCCTGACCAAATTATATTTAATAATAAAGATGGTTTTCTATGTGTGAATGTTTGAATGATTGTAACAATAACAGAAATCAAATAAATTCCTATCATTATAATCATTGAAAATAAACCGAAATTATGTAATGGATCAGTAAATGCTTTTGTATAAACAGCACCATATCCACCTTCGATTGCAGTTACACCAAAAATTACTTTAACAAGATAATATTCTTGTGATAAAGGAGCTTTTAATGCACTTAATATATTACGACCACCAGCATAAGCGATTCCAGTAGTCCCAGCAAAACTTAAATTGCAAAGTGCAAATGCTAAGACATAAAATCCTACAGCAATAGCGGAGAACAATATAACGAGAATAAACGTTTTAAAAATCTTACCTTTAGTCATATTTAACCCTCCATTTTATTCGTCATCGTCAGCATAATCATCGCCATCTTCATCAATGTGTTCGCTCGCGAGATTACTTGCCCAATCTTTAACTTGAACTTGTTCAATTTGTTCAAGACCATGTTTATCCATACAATCTCTAATTAATTCTTCAGCTCTTCTTAAAGATAATCCGCTTCTAACCTTAAAGACAAGAGGTGTTTCTTTATAAATTGCTTTACTACTTGCATCTTTAATAGGATATGTTGAGTTAGCATAATCATTTGGATTCAATGCAAGATATAGCTTTAATGATTTACCAGCGATTGTAATCTTACAGTATGTTACTCTGTGCAATCTAAATGAGTCACCACCGTTGGCAATTCTATTATTTAACCCATAAGATTTTAATAATGATTTAAGTTCATTGTAGCTGCCTTTAACAACATCATCAGCTTGAGCCATTCTTTGGTCGAATGGTATTCTCACTATTTTCGCTTTTTCAGCAGGTTCGCCTTCTAAAGCTTCAGGAGTCACTTCAGGTGCAGGTTCAGCAGTTGTCTCTTCAACTACAGGCTCTTTTGTTTCTTCTTGAGCAGGTACTTCTTCTACAACAACTTTGTCAGTTTCTTCTTTTTTATCTTCAACAAAAGGGGAAGTTTCAACTTTAGTTTCTTCAGTTTTCTCTTCAACAGGAGTTTCTTCTTTAACTTCTTCGACCTTTACTTCTGTTACAGGTACTTCATCGGTTTCGACTTCTTCAGCAGGTTTAGTTTCTTCAACTACTGATTCAGGAGCTTTTTCTTCTGTTACTTTTTCTTCTTTAACCGTTTCCTTTGCTTCTTCAACTGGAGCATTTTCAATACGGACTTCAACAGGTTTTTCAATAATAGTTTCATGAATAATAGCAAAATCTTTTAAAGCTTCTTTAATTTCTGAAGCAATAATTTCTTTTACTTTTTCTTCACTTAAGCCTTCATTAGTAGGTTTGACTTCTACCTTAGGCTTTTCTTCTACTTTTGTTTCTTTTACTTCAAATTCTTCTCTAACATCAGTAGGAATTGCAAATACTACAGGTGTAGGATAAATTTTCTTTTCTTCTTCTTTATCACCTGTAAGTGTTTTATCTTCAACTAAAGCAGTTTCTTTTTTTGATTCGCTTTTTTCTTGTGCTTTAACGATAGCATTAGCTATTTTTTGAGCATTTCTATCTTCTTTATATTCTTCGACTATTCTTTTAGTTTCAGCTTTTTCAATTTCTTCTTTGATTGCTGCTCTAACTTCTTCAATAGTTAAAGACTTTTGTGTAATAGGTTCTTTTGGATATGAAGTTTCTTCTTTCTTTTCAACTAATGGTCCAAAATCTCCTAATTTATCATATCTTTTAACAATTAAAATACCTTTTTTCTTTTCAGGAAGAGGTGCAACTACAGGAGTTTCAATTGCTGGAGCAACTTCAACAAGTTTTTGTTCCTTAGCTTCTTTTGCAGCATCTTTCTTACAAATTCTATATAATCCAGTAAAGAAAATTCCTAAAATTGAAATGCCAAATACAGCAATGACTGCTGCTAAAACTACAAAATAGAAAATATCCCAAACATTATTTGATGGATTTCTAAATATATTAACAATAGCTCCAGATACTTGATAAGATGCAACAGCTTCTATTTTGCCATTACTAAATTCAAAGAAATTAGCTGAGAAAGGTAATAAGTAAACATAAGTAAATACTAAACCAAGTACTAATTCAAAGAATGCAAGCCAAATATAACGTTTTTTGTTTTCCTTACATAAGCTAAGGATAAATGTAACTAAAAATACTAAAAGTGTTAATCCAAAAAGGATAAAAAACACTAATGAATATTTATCACATTGTGTCCAAAGGTTGGTTGAAATAGCGACTTGGAATACAGCTACATAGTCAATCCAGTCTTTCATCCAAACGTTAGCTGAGCTATTAATAAGTCCTGTCTTATTAAGAAGCGTAGCTAAAAAAACGAATAAATAGGTTAAAATGAGTCCTACGAAGACCGTTATAACCCAGTTCTTTAAAGCACGGTTTTTCTTCATATATTTTCCTCCCCCCGTTACTTAGTGCCACTCATCAGAGCATTAATCTTTTGTGATCCTTCGTTGACGACGAAATCGCAGAAATCGCTGAAATCATCTTTGAAAGGAATCATTGTTTTTTCTCCATCTATAATGATAGATCTCGAAACTATATTAAAAGGACTAAGCCCCATATGATCAAGTTGTTCAAATATTGGTCTAACAATTTGAGAATCAGTATTTAATGGATTCGCTGCTTCAACAGCTATCTTTAAATAATTTGATATTTGAGAAATTGCTTCAGGTGTCAATATGTTGTTATTAACAAGTAACTTATAAAAATCACTAGTTTCATCGCTTAGTGCAGGAATTATGGAACCACTAATCGCACCAACTAAGCTACCAGAAAGCGTTAAGAATAGAATAGCCATTACTGTATATTCAACAATTCCAACAGCGCCACCAAGAAGTCTAGCAATAACTCCTTTACGCAAAAATTTAGGACATATCCATCTGAACAATACCCAATAAAGAATAAAGGATATAATTGGTGCTGCTATCAAAGATATAGAAAAACCAAGCAAAACTGTAACTAAACCAACAAATCCATCACAAGTTGCAATTGCAGAGCTTGGATTGAATCCGAAGTTTTGCATAAGAATAAAAATATCTTCAATTGTATCTACATGGAATGTTACACCTTCATATTCAAATGCAATTTGATTTAAAATTCCTTTGTCATATAAATATTGTAACGCATCAAAACGCACCCACATTTTTGCATATTCGTAGAAGCAAAAATAAAGCACAGCGCATATTGCGACTAGTATTATAAGGTCAAGTAATCTCTTATACCGATTTCCTATAAGACCAATTATTAGACCTAATAATGCAAAAGCACATAAAAAGATGTCTACATATATCATATTGATAATATTTTAATTTTTATTTTATAAAAAATAAAGGCGTTTTTTTAAAATTATTGAACTTTTAAAGAGTTTTTTATACGAAATTATTTTTTTCAAATTTCGTTACATAATTATTAATACTAGTTAGTGAGTCATCATTATAGATTAAGTTTTAACAATAAAAGATTTAAAAGCAAATTATCA
>UQXJ01000057.1 GCA_900545015.1 uncultured Mollicutes bacterium
TTAAAGAACAGACACACAATTATGAATACGATTATCGTGGATATTTAATAAGGGACAATAATCTTCGTATTGAATATGATAACAATGGGAACATTCTTAAAAAAGGAAATGTGACTTACACTTATGATTCAGTCATAAAAGATAGATTAATAAAAGTTGGCAATGAAACTATTGAATATGATGCGAACAATCCTTTAATTCCGACAAAATATTTTGATAAAAGATTAAAATTTGAAGGAAAGAGGCTTAAAGAAGTAACAAAGAATAATAAAACATCTTATTTTTATTATGATGAAGAAGGGTATCTTATAAAGAAAATTGATGGCAATGGTAAGACAACAAATTTTGTTTATGAAAACGGAAATCTTTTATATTTTAAAAAGGATAATAACGAATTTGATTTCCTTTATGATGAAAACAATCTTCTTTATGGTTTTATATTAAATAAGTGTGATACTTATTACTATCTTCGTGATATTTTTAATAACATTTTGGGAATTTTAGATTGCCAAGGAGAAATTATTGTTTCATATGAATATGATGCATTTGGAAAAATCATTAATACAGAAGATTTATCTTCTATTCAATTAGGAGACCTCAATCCTTTCAAATATAAAGGGTATTATTACGATGAAGAAATAGGACTTTATTACTTAATTTCGAGGTTTTATGATTCGAGCATCGGAAGATTTATTAGCCCTGATAGTAATGATTATTTAGATTCGCTTAATGTAAGTGGAATGAATCTATACATTTATTGCGAAAACAATTGGATTAACTGTTTTGATCCTTTGGGCCATCTACCTCAATGGGCATATTGGCTTATAGGGGGAGCTGTTATTGCAAGCCTTGGAATTGCTACTGCACTATCGGGTGGAGCACTTGGCGTCATTTTAGGAGCAGCTTTTTATGGGGCGGTTACAAATGCAATTGGCAGTGCAGCTATCGGTGGAATTATAGGTGGCATAACGGACGGCTGGTCAGGAGTTTTAGATGGCGCATCTTCAGGATTCATGTGGGGAGCTATATCTGGTGCGATTATAGGAGGTGCTACTTCTGGAATTAATATAGCTTCAGGTGGTGTTAAGATAATAGGTTCAGCTCAAAAAACAGGAAATTTGCTTCATAGATTTTCCAGTAATATTCAAGCTGGTAAATTCGCAATGCAAATCGGAAGATATTCTGAGGTGGGTTTAAACTCCAGCTTAAACAAAACTGGAATGGTGGGAAGAATGAGACCGGATGTTACAGCTGTAGCAAGATTTGGTAAAAATAAACTTATTGAGGTTGTAAGTTCTTCTCAAACAATTTTATCTCAACAAAACAAAATAGCACATATGCTTTCTTTAAATCCTAATACAACAGGTCGAGTTGTTGGACGGGCATTCCAACACTGGTTTTACTTTTAGAAAGGAAAATTTATGATTCCAAGTTATTTAGCTAATATATCGACCACAATAGAAAATAATGGTTGTATGTCTAAAATTCGTTTATGTTGTCATTGTGGATGTGATGAATTTAGTATTTATATAAAGAAAAAAGATGCGGCTTTCTTGCTGTTAGAGAGAGAATATACTAAGGATTTTATTTCAAAGTATGGAAAAAATTATGAATTACAATCCGATGATAAATGCAATATATATGTAGTTAGGAGAAACATTTTTGGTAAAATTGTTAGAAAAGACAAATTTGAAAAAGACAAAGCCCCATTATTCTATAATTATGTAAGCGCAAAATGCAAAAGATGTGGAAAAGAATATGTTGTATACGATCAAACCCAATATGGCTATGATGCTTTAACTAATAAAAAAATAGAAAAACATGAGGAAAGCCAATACGATGACAAATATGCAAAAATTGAAGTTGCTACTTTTTATGATGTTGACAACGTAGAATGCAAAATTTTTAAAGATCAATCGTTGGCTTTTGGAAGAATAGCTGTATACTCTATCACTAATAACAAACGAAAAAAAATTATAGACGTAGAATGCGAATAAGCGTTTAGACGTTAGAAGAACCAAGATATGAAAATTATGAATAACAAAATAATTGATGGAATGAGAAAAGAGGGAAAACCATTTAGGAACATTATGCTGTTTGGATATATTTTCGCAATATTAATGCCTTTGTCCATCTATTTAATAAATAATGATAAATATAGTGGTAAAGATATTATTTTATTCGCAATTGCAGGGATTATGTTTGGAACAATCGGCTTATATGGATGGATATATTCTATTAAATATAGGTTAGAGTTTGATAATGAAAAAGTTTATTTAAAGACTTTATTTAGAAAAAATGAATTTAATATATGTGATGTTAAAAAATATACATGTAGGAGATATAGAAAATCTGTGTTCTATCAATTCACTTTATTCATAAATGACAAAAAAGTTTTGATTAATACAAGGTATAAAGATGAATTCGAAAAAGTATTAAAAAATTATAAAATCGAACAAATAATTAAATAATCGGCAGTGGGAAAAGACATGCAACATTCTGTAGCACATAGTCTTGCACGTCACCTATTTTAACTGGGATACTTAGCTTAAAATTGTAATGGGAAGGGTAAAGAATGAGAAAGAGAATAATGACATTTCATGATGTATTATTATTTGCAATTATTTGTAGTCCGATGATATTTATAGCTGTCATACTACTATTCATGTTAGTAACTAAAGGAACTAGTGAACGGATATACGAAAATTTGTATTTAGTTCTTGTGTTTGCCATTACATTTATGGTTCCGATTGGCGGAACGATGATGCTTATGTATTGTGTTATTAATAATGATTCTGCTCATTTTCATTATTTTACTTTTACAAAAAGTTGGAAAAATGCTACAAACAATATTGATATTAGATGGAATCAAGATGTGATGATTTCAGAAATAAAAGATATTGAAATAGTTAAACTTACAAAGGAAGAAAAACAAGCAAAAGTCTATTATAAACACTGGTTTAATAAATATTTAAAGATTAATTTAAAATATGGTAATCAAAAATATGTTTATGTAGGTAACTATTCAATTCATCAAATTGAGGAAATTATTGAAATATTAAATAATTGATAATTAGGAAAGTATTTATGGTATTGTTATATTTGATAGGAACTTTATGGTTAATTTTATTAATAACGCTTGCTATGTGTTTTGATACTAGGAGCCCAATGTCAACGAAATTAAAATATAAGTATAGAGTTAAGGATGATTCAATATTTAGAAAGATAATAAAATTTAAAGATAAGGAACATTGTCCTTGTAACTATTTTAAAATCGTCCCTTTTTATGTATATCTGTTATTAGCAATTTTAGGTTTAATCCTATTATTTGTCGATATATTTACTGGCGGGGTAATTACAAAAATTGTTTCAAATAAAGTGTTAGCAATAGTAATTCTATGTATTTTAAGTATTAGTATTTTGTACTTCATTGTTATTAAAATTCGGTGGGGAATTGTTGATTATAATGAGTTTAAGTTTACTAATGAAGAAAACGAAGAACTGAGACAATTTAAAAAACTTAGAAAGAAAAGAAAAAAGGAAAAATATTAAGCTACTTTAATAAGCAAAATTATTTAGGCATATTCTAAGAGTAAACGGATGCGTGGCTATGTTTTATTTAATGTTGATCATGAGTATGTGATTATAAATAGTGAAAAAGGGAAAATTACTTAATTTGATTTTTTATGCAAGAATTGAAGAAATTAAGAAAATAATCTAATTTAATAATATGAATATGGTGAATTTTAAATGATGTGGAAAGCTCTTCTTTATTATTGTAGAAATAAAGAAAAAGTTTTAATCTAAAGATGTGAATATTGATCATAACGAATTTAAAAACAAAGAATTAATTGTAAGAAAAACAATCGTTTCTTTTCTGCTTAATGGTTCACCGGAATTTTTTGATAAGCTGCGCGATTCCCGCAAGACAAAAAAATTATAAATAAAAAGAATTGTCTATTGGCTTTAGGAGCGGAAACAATGAAAATTATTTTCTCTAATTCTTTAATGTCTATTATCTCTAAAATTTTATTTTTTTACCCTTTGGATTTAATAATTATTCCTAGTGTTGACATTTATCCAGTTTTATTTTATTTAATGATAGCGGGTTTTGTCATTAATTTTCTAGTATTTCATCCTCTATTTGGATTCATTGTTTTAAAAAAAGATAGCTTATTTGTTTCTGGTGATTTTGACTGTGCAATTTAAAAGAGACTCAAAGTCCAACTTAAAGAAATTATAGCTATTGAATTCATGTTTGAGGAGTGTAGAAGTGATGGAAAACCAATTAATTTGAGAAATACGGGAACACCTGATTATTTAAAACTATATTTTGATAATGGAAAAGAAGAAAGAATTTATATAGATAGGTTTTCTTTTAAAACATGGAAAAAACTTGAAAAATATTTGTTAGATTATAATAGTGAAATCCTTGTAATGAGAGACGCATCTACTTTTAAGAAATACAAAAAAACAGGAATTGATGAGAATCTAAGGTAGTCCAATTTATATTGAAAGTGAAAATAAATAAGTGAATAAATTGTATTTTAATTCAATTAGCATTTTAATAATTTGTTACGAAATTCATAATATTTCATTAAAATATTGATAATAATGTTGGTTCAAATTTTAAAAGAGTGTTCCATATGAAAGTTATGTTTGACAAAAAAAGATTTTTTAGATTATCAATTGGCTCAATTTTTCTTCAAACAGTAGCGGTCTTTTTTATAATTAGTTCTGTTGTTTTATCTATTTTATTCACGAATAAGTTAATATTTAATTCAATAAATGGTTCATTTGATGGCTACACAGTTTTTGTCACTATTGTATGTTATCTTGCCTTCCCAATGTTTGTTCAGGAAGAATTGAATTTTATTGTTGATAATACTTGTTTTAAAGAAGATTGCGTATATGCTCATGGTGACTTTAAAAATAAAAGAAATAAGGTTCAATATCGAACAAAAATCAATTATGAAGATATTGTTGGTGTTGAAATAAACGCATTACGTGCTAATTCAAAAGGCCAGTTTGTTCCATTGCTTAGACCTGCCCCTTTTCTTGTTTTAACAAATAAAAAAGGAAAAAAAGTAAGAATTGGTATATATATGATGAGTAAGAGAACGGTTAGAAATATATTGACTGAATTGTTTAAAAGAATTCCAACAACTAATAAAGTAAAATTTGATATAGATGCTCTTTTAAAGGACTTTAAAGAAGCGTGTTGAAGTGTTTGAAATTAATAGATTTATTTACCAAAAAATGTAAAAGGAGATTTTGTTCTAAATGATTTAGGAGGAGAAAATGCGTAGATATCTTTATTCTTTTTGTATTAAAGTTATGGTTTTTTTACTTTTATTCTTTCCTTTCATCTTTTGTTTTATTGGTTTGATTTTGGACACAATCCAAGAAGGCAAAATTTATATACCACTTTGTATAGCGTGTTTTACGTGTATTATTGTTTATTGTTTAACTTTAATAATTACATTTATTCTAG
>UQXJ01000058.1 GCA_900545015.1 uncultured Mollicutes bacterium
CATAAAGCATGAAAAACAGTGGCTAAAAAAGCACGCAACTGCAAAAAAGGATTTTTTTATTTACAATTATATTTCATTTTATTTGATTTTTAGTTCTAGTTAAATCAATTTGAATCCTTTCAAAAGAAAAAAACTAGTTATTCAGATTGCTCTTTTATAACTAGTTTTTAATATTCAATTTTAAAAAATTAAAGATTTTTACTCTTCAGTTTCTTTTGCTTCTTCTCCTTCTTCAACAACTTCAGGAACTAAAATTTCTTTAATAATAAATTCTCTTCCTGATATAACATCTTTTTCAAAAGAATTACATTTAGGGCAATAGCCTTCATTATCAATGATGTTAAATATTTCACCACAATTTTTGCATTTCCCTAAGCCTTGAACTACTTCAATTTTAAGCTTAGTATCCTTAAAGAAAGGATGTTTATCTGCTACAGCAGGCCAACATTCGTCTAAATAGATTGGAATTACTCCAGAAAGTTGACCAACTTGAAGAACGACAGTATCAATTGCTGGAAGGTTTTCTTCTTTAACAACTGTTTCTAATGTATTTACTATTTGGAATACAATACCTAATTCATGCATATATTATTTTTTAGGCGTGATAGGTTTGATGATAATTTTACCTGCACGTTTAATAGCGTGTTTTGCCATTTCGATTGGTAATTTTTCATAAACTTTACCTTCAACAGTCTTTTCATTTCTAACTAATTTAATAGCATCAAATTTACATTTTGTTGTACATTGACCACAACCAATACACATATATGTATCAACTTTAGCAGCACCACAGCCTAAGCAACGTGATGTTTCAAGTTTCATTTGTTCTTCGGTAAATGTAGCTCTTGTATCTTTGAAAGTACCGTGATTTTCTTTGATTGATAATGGACGTTGACGTTTTACATTGTCATAACCTGAAATTTCAAGATTGTCTTTATCTAGAGCAATAAAGATTCTTCTATCTCTACCATATTTTTGTGTTTGTCCTGGCCATACAGCTCTATGAATTGAGATTGCGCCTTCTTTACCACTAGCAATTGCATTAATTGCAAATTTAGGTCCAGTAACACAATCACCACCAGCAACAATGTTATGTTCACCTGTTACATAGAATTCATCAACAGCAACTGTGTTATTCTTATTCAATTTTACATTTGTACCTTCGAGCAATTTACCCCATTCAATTCTTTGTCCAATTGAAACAAGAATATAATCTGCTTCAACTGTAATTGTATCGTTTTCATCGTATGTAGGAGCAAATCTACCTTCTGCATTAAATACAGAAACACATTTTTTAAATTCAATTCCTGTGACTTTACCATCTTTAACAAGAATACGTTTTGGTCCGTATCCATTATTAATAATAACGTTTTCGCTTTCTGCTTCTTCAATTTCTTCTTCAAGAGCAGGCATTTCTTCTCTCTTTTCAAGAGAATACATATTTACAGTTTCAGCACCAACTCTAGTTGCAGTTCTAGCAACGTCAATAGCAACGTTACCTCCACCAATTACAACAACTTTACCATGTAATGGTTTTTGCTTTTCAAGTGCAACATTTTTTAAGAAATCAACACCTAAAATTACGCCTTCTGTATCTTCTCCTTCAACGCCAAGTTTTCTACCTTCACTAGCACCAATTGCAAGATAGAATCCATCAAGTCCTTCTTTTTTAAGTTCATCTATAGTTTTATCCTTGCCAACCTCTACACCAGTAACAAACTTGACACCAAGTTCTCTTAAAATATCAATTTCAGCTTCAACAACTTCTTTTTCAAGTCTAAATGCAGGAATGCCAAGAGTCATCATACCGCCTAATTTATTTTCTTTTTCAAAGACAGTTACACTATATCCATCAACTGCTAAATAATATGCAGCACTTAATCCTGCAGGGCCTGATCCAACAACAGCTATATGTTTTGAAGAATAATCATGTTTTTTAGTTGGAATAAAACGATCGTTACTATTTTTATCTTTGTCTGCGATAAATTTCTTAATTTCATCAATAGCAACACCTTTATCAATTTGACCACGTGTACATGCGTCTTCACATTTATGAGGACAAATTCTTCCACAAATTGCTGGAAATGGGTTTTCCTTTTTAATTAATTCTAAAGCGTCTCTATATCTTCCTTGTGATGCAAGGCGGATATAGCCTTGAACAGCAATGTGAGCAGGACATGCAGTTTTACATGGTGCAGTTCCTGTTTCTAATGTATTTTCTCTATTTTCACGATAGTTAACATTCCATTTGTCTTTTCCCCAAACAGTATTTCTAACTTTATCGTAATATTCTTCTTTTAACGGAGTCTTTGTACAAAGTTTTTGGCCAAGTTTAATGGCGTTAACTGGACAGTTTTCAACACATTGACCACATGCAACACAGTTTTCTTGGTTAATTTCAGCGTGATAATTACTTCTTTCAGCATCTGGACATTTGAACATAGTTGAAATACGAATAGCAAAACATGAACAACCACAGCAATTACAAATAGCTGCAGACTCGCCAGCACCTTCAAGGTTAGGCATTTGGTGCATTAAACCATTTTCTTCAGCTTTTCTAAAAATTTCTTCTGCTTCTTGTCTAGTAATTTGTCTAGCTTTACCTGTTTTAATAAAGTATTCAGCACCACTTCCCATTTGAACACACATTTCATCTTCTAAGTGTCCACAACCTTCACCAAGTAATCTTCTCGAACGACGGCATGAACATGGTGAAACTGAGAAAGTATCATATTTATCTAAATAATATGAAATTTTATCATATGGCACAGCTTGGCTGTCACCTTTAATAGCTGATTCAATAGGGATAACTCTCATCATGCTTTGACCATATGGAAGCATTGTTCCCATTGATTCCATAAGTCCACGTGTATAAGCTTCAAATGCTTTTGCAATTTCAGGATGTTCTTTTATGTTTTCAGTACATCCAACCATCATTTCAAGTGTACCAGGAGCAAAAATTTGCATGAAATATAATGTTTCATTATTTTCTGTATAAATTTTAATAACACCTAAATATCCTAAACGATCAAGGATTTTTTTAGTTTCTTCTTTTGATTTACCACATTTTGATGCTACATAATCAAGATTTCTAGGTTTTCTTAGTCCTAAAGATGCAGCAACGTCAGCTTCTTCATCTGTTAAGCAATTTAATGCGTAATATTCTGGTGATTCTTCGGTGATTTTTGTCATCATTCCTGCAAGTCCACCCATAACTTTAACAAGACGTAAAATGCTCTTTCTCATAGCCATAATTTTGTTCCTCTCTTTTGATTTTTGTGTGCCTATCACAAATATATTTAAAAAGGGATTAACCTTTTAAAATTAAATTAAAATAATAATTGATATTCTTCTGGTATCGAATTGTCAATTTGCTTAGCGAGTTCGTTTTTGGATACAGGTCTTCCATCAAATAACCAGTCTCTAACTGCATAAACACAGCCATAAATTACTAATTTTGAAGAATAGATTTCATCTTTCCCAATATAGCGACCATGTTTTAAATGAAATTTCTCATTCATTCTATTAAATGAATAATCAAAAACGAATTTTGCATATGAATTAACACCTTGAGACAAAAAAGCGTTCTTAACCCTCTTTGAATCTTTTTCAATAAAAGTCAAAATACAAGCAAAAAGTTCTCCCCATGTTTTGCATTCGTTTTTAGCAAAAATTTCATCAAGAACAAGTTTGTAATTGTAATTCATTACATCATATTTATCCAAAAATAATCGATAAAAAGTTGATTTAGAAACGCGAGCTTCTTGGATAATCATATTTACCGTAATCTTATCAATTGAATAACGTCTAGATAGGGTATTAAAACAATCTACAATGTGGTTTTTTGTAATTTCTTTCGACATAAATTGACCTTAAATTTGGTATTTTTTTACTTAATCATATAAGATTAACATATAAAAATTAGGTATTCAACGAAATGAAACTAATTAACATTATTGTCTCATTTTAGGACTATTTTTCTTTCTAGTTCTTTATTGCAATACTTATTCTATGTATAGTTTAACTATGGAAAAAGCCGACTTTTTTTGTCGGAAAGAAAGGAAGTCTATATGGACAACGAAAAAAAATCAGCACGAGCCGAAAGACTCAAAAAAGTGTTTGCTCCTGGTCCTGAAGCTATTGACTATAAGGTTACTCCAGGTCTTGACACACTTTTAAAATGGTTGATGTTCACAGTTACAATCTTAGGTGTCTCAGTATTAACATCTAAATTCCAAGTATATGGTAACATCCCATTCAACCTCATTTGTGGAATCATTGTATTATTCGCAATGAAACCAGTATTCTTCGAATCACTCAAATTAAGCACATTGCTTGTCGGAAGATTTATTGTTTTATTTGCTTGTTTCGGATTATTACCTGGACCAATCTTCGTAATGATCGTTCTTAGCCTTTATGTTATTAATGTTTTAGAAGCAACAATGACAGATTTCTTCAAAAATAAACAATACTTTAATGGCGTTTCAGGCTTATTTATGGCAGCAGGAGCAGCAGCTTTATTCTTAGGTTCGACTTGGGGAACAACTGAAGCTCTCTATTCACCAATTTATTTTATCGATGGATTCTCAAATCTCGGATCAAGCGTTCCATTTGCAACAACAAACACAATCTTTACTGAGCAAGCTAGAATTACTGGTGCAGTAACTGGTACAACAACATTTGGTATCGCAATTACAGTTTGCACAATGATTGCTTATACAATTTGGAACTGGTTATTCGTTACTGGTGAATTCTCATCATCAGTTGCATTAATGCACATTGGATTCTTACTCGCTCCAATCATTGGCGTCTTTGTTGGACCACTCGTTGGTATGGGTAGATTCGGATATCTTCCAGATCCAGGTCTTTGGTTATTATTTAGAGCTAGCACACTTACATTTGGTGGAATTCTCCAAATCGGTGGTAAGAGATGGTTTGAAGAAAACTTCAAATATGAACCATTTGATAAAGCGGTTACCCATATTAAAAATAGCAAACCAATTCAAATTACATGTATGTTAATTTGCTGTGGATTAATGATTTTCTGTCTTATTGCTGGATTCCTTCCAAAGATGTAAAAATCTTAATTTCAATTTAAAAAGACTGCAAATTTTAAGCAAAATTCAAAAATCGACTCCTTGGTGAGTCGATTTTCTTCTGCTAATTTTTGTTTTATATTAATCTTCATACTCTTCAGGAAGAACAAAATTTAGTGCAAGTGGAAGAATTGTAATATCGATTTTTGCTTCTCTAAATACTTCCCCATCTATTGCATAAGCAACTGGTTGAGGTGATTCAATTACGACATGTTTACACTTTTTATAAATAACTTTACCTTTAAGCTTTTCGCTTTCAAGATGTTCACCCTTTTTATAACCTAAACTCCCATTAAAATTATACCTATAATGAATTAATTTCTTATTTTTTCTAT
>UQXJ01000059.1 GCA_900545015.1 uncultured Mollicutes bacterium
ATATTATTAACCTTACTTGAACCTATTTCTTTTATTTTCATTTTCAATATAATTTAATCAGTAAGTCAAACTTACGGAAAGAAATTCGTTAAGAGTTTTTGGATAACGTTGTTTTATATTTCCTTTAATCTCTATAAAAATTGATGTCTCGCTTCGCCTCGAGGCATCTTTTTTTATCCTTAAAATAGTTCTTACTATTATCCTTATTATATATAGATAAATTTCCTAAAAATTTGGTTAGGAAAAATAAAAAATGCAATCAATAGTAAGTTCTACAATGAAAATTAAATATAATTGTATTTTTAACTTTTTAAACATTGAATTGTACATATCAAAATGTTAAATTAAAGGTGAAATTAAGTCATTTCATTCATTTTTTGATATCTTGACTTTAATAGAAAGGGAAAAAGTATGAAATTTAAGGATTTCACAAAAGACAAATTACCCGGTTTTTGGGTGTCTGTTGGAGTAACTCTTTTAAGTTTAATAACCGCAATCACTTACATTGCTTGTTATACAAACACAGACAAAATGAATTACTGGGGATTTGCTTTCTTACTTATTGGAGCTATCGCTGCTCTAGTATTAGGGATATTTAAAAAATATACCTATATTCCATACGTTTTAGGCTTTTGCTCATTTATGGGATTATTATTCTATATTTATGCAATGTACTATTATGTATCCGTTGTTATGGTTGGAATCGATTTAGATCATTTCGAACCACAATTTATCGTTTGTACAATTTTCATCGCAATAACATTTATTGCAGGCGTAGTTGATATTTTTATGAATCAAACTAAGCAAATTGAAATTAAGGAGGAAAATAAATAATGAAAAAACACATTTTAGGTGCAAAGATTTGTCTAGTTTCCACCACTTTCTTATTAGGCTTAATGATTTGTGGAACACAAATTGCAAATGAAAACAAAAATGCTATTTCAAACTATTTAGGTCAATCAAATTTTGAAATTCAAAAAGATGAAACCGATAATGAAGATGCAGAACATTACAAATCTAAATATTCAAATGTTAAAGATTTAGTTAATGATGGCAAAAAGCTCGCTCAAAAAATTGAAGAAGAGGGTAGTGTCTTATTAAAAAATGATAATAATGCACTTCCACTCGCTAAAGGTTCAAAAATTTCTTTAGTTGGTATTTCTTCAATCGATCCAGCTTACGGAGGAAAAGGCAGTGCTCAAACTTCAAGTCCTCAACAACCTATTACTCCACAACAAGGTTTTGAAAATGCTGGTTTTTCGGTAAATAAAGATTTATTAAACTTTTATTCAGCAAATTACTCTTCATATAAACGTGACGGTAGAGGTGATGATGCAAAGATTAATGATGCTTCATGGGAAGCTATCAAAGGAAGTACAGCTTATGCTTCATTTGATACATATAACGATGCTGCAATCTTCACAATCTCAAGAGTTGGTGGAGAAGGTAGTGATTTCTCTTCGACAAAAACAGATGGTGAAAATGGTGATTATTTAAAGCTTAACGCTAATGAAAAGAGCGTTTTACAAGGATTAAAAGCTTTAAAAGATAATGGAAAAATCAAAAAAGTTATTTTATTAATCAACTCAGCTAATCCAATTCACGGTAGTATCTTAGATGATGAATCTCTCGGAATTGATGCTGCTTTATGGATTGGAACAGTCGGTATCACTGGTTTCAATGGCATTGCTAATGTTATCTCAGGTTCAGTAAATCCTTCAGGACATTCAACTGATATTTGGTATAAAGATTTAAGTTTAAATCCAGTATCAAAAAACTGGGGATCAACTGTATATTCAAATGCTAGTGATTTTGATTTGCCAACAGAAAACAAACTTATTGATAGAAAATATAGTACATATGTTTCATATTCAGAAGGAATTTATGTTGGTTACAGATACGCTGAAACAAGATATTATGACAAAGTAATCAATAGAACAAACGTTGGGGATTTTGATTATAATTCAACAATTTATCGTCCTTTCGGTTATGGTGCTTCTTATACAACGTTTGCTTATAGTGACATGCAAGTTAAAAAGCATAGTAAAACAATAGATATCACAGTAACCGTTAAAAATACAGGTACAAAAGCCGGTAAGGATGCTGTTCAAATTTATGTTCAAAAGCCTTATACAGAAAAAGACGCAGCTAATGGAATTGAAAAGAGTGCTGTTGAATTAGTAGGATTTGGAAAAACCGATACAATTCTTCCTAATGAATCAGAAAATATCACAATCACTGTCGATAAAGAAGAATTAGCGACTTATGATGCAAATGTCGAAAAAACATATGTTTTAGAAGGTGGAGACTATTATTTTACTGTAGCTCATGACTCACATAACGCAGTAAATAATATTCTTGCTAAACAAGGATATACAAACCTTGATACAACTACAGTTGATTCTAAACTCGTTGAAAAATTATCTTACTCAAATGACATATCAACTTATTCAAAATCATCTACAGGAAAAGCAATTACAAATATCTTTGACTATGCTGATATGAATAAATATGAAGGTAAAAATAAGAATTCAGTAACTTATCTTTCAAGAAATAATTGGGCAGGAACTTATCCAACAAAAACAACTGAATTGTTAATGACTTCTAAATTACAAGATGATTTATTAGCTATCGATAATTCATCAGCTTTTGGAGAAGACACTGTTGAATATCCAAAATATAGTGTCAATTCAGGATTACAACTCATTGACTTATTAAAAGATGAAGAAGGTTATGAAATCCCATTTGATTCAACTATCTGGGATACATTTATGGATCAACTTTCATGGGATCAAACTGTCGCATTAATTTCTGTTGGTTTACAAAAAACTAATGGTGTCGAAGCAATCGGAAAACCAGAAACTCTTGACCATAACGGACCTTGTGGATTAACAAAGAGATATGGTGATAATAAAAATGGTTTAGCTGCTAGAATTAATGATCCAGATAAGAATTTAACTCCACCATACTATCCATCTGTTGGAATTATTGGTGCAACATTTGACCATAAGATTGCTACTGATTTTGGCGATATGCTTGGTGAGGACGCTATTTGGGCAGGTTATGCAGGATTCTATGGAATCGGCGTTAATACACATCGTTCAGCTTACCAAGGACGTGCTTATGAATATTGGAGCGAAGATCCATTCTTAGCAGGTACAATGGCAGCATTAGAAAGTAAGAAAATGCAAGAACACGGATGTAATGTTTACATCAAGCACTTAGCTGTTAATGATCAAGAAGATCAAAGAAACGGTGTATCAGTTTGGGCAAACGAACAAACATTACGTGAAATTTATTTAAAACCATTTAGAATGGCAGTCGAAAAAGGCAATGCTGTTAATGCAATGGCTGCATTTGGAAGAATCGGTGCAAAACACTGTGCTGGAAATAAAGAATTATTAACAACATGGCTCCGTGAAGAAGTCGGAATGACAGGCCACGTTGTCACTGATATGTATAATATCGGTTATAAAGAAACACAATTTATTGGTTTCTTAATGGCTGGATGTGATATTCCAGATGGCGAAATCGCTTCTGCTACATTCAACCAATTCAAAATAGGACACGGCGAGGTAGCAAATCAAATGAGACTTGCTGCTAAACGTATATTATATTCAACACTTCATAGTATAGGTATGAACGGAATTACATCCTCTACAAGACTCGTTCCAGTTACACCACCATGGCAAATTGCACTTATTAGTGTTGATAGCGTTCTTGCAGTATTATTTGCTGCTAGTGTCGGCTATACAATCTTTGTAATCATTAAAACAAAGAAAAATTAAAAAGGAGAAAAAAATGAAAAAAGGATTTGCATTATTAATGTTATCAGGCGCTGTTCTTTTAGGCGCTGCATCATGTGGAGGAACAAAACCAAATACACCTCCTGATACAGACAACCCAGATGGTGACAATAAACCAGATGAAAAGCCAGCTACTTATAAATATGCTTTTAAAGGCGTTCTAACTTTAGACAAAACATTCAATGTCGAATTAAATTGTAACGAAGACGGAACATTCAAATTGGTTGTTAAAGAAAATAGCAAAACAATCGATGGTACTTATACTTTCACAGATGGATATGGATTTAAATTTAAATTCAATGATACAACAAATACTGAAGTTTCAAGCACATATAACAAAGAAACAAAAGAACACGTTGTCGCTTATGAATTAAAAATGGGTGATGATGGTAAAGGCGTTGTTGAATTAAAATTACACGATGATAAATTCGTTCCAGTTAAAGTTGATACTAAAAAAGCTATTTTCAAAAACAGTGCTAACTTCAAAGGTGGTTTAACTTATATGCCAGAAGGCGAAACTAACAATATGAAGGCAAAAGTTTTCAACTCAGTTATTAAGGTTGAAGCTGATGGAACATGCGCTTTATCATTCGATGCTGCTTCTGAAATTGCTGAAGTTAAAGGAACTTATAAATTTGAAAATAACACATTCGTCTTCAAATTTGGTGATAAAGAATATAAAACAACTTATGATTTAGGAAAAGGTGCTTATTCATTTATCTACAAAGCAACATATCAAGGAAAAGAATACAACGTACCATTCTCATGGAACCCAACAAAAACTAACATTTCTTGCTATAACGATAAGAAATTAGGTGGTATCCAAGTTGATTTCTATATTTATGGAGACAAAACAGCTTTATTCGATGTTTCATTAAAATCAGCACCTACACCACTTATGCAAACTATGTTTGATACTAAAGCAACATGGGAATTAGATGTTAAGCAACACGTTTATACAATTACAATTCCTAACAAAGATGCTGATCCAACAGTTATCACAACAACTTATGATGCTGAAACAAAAGAATCATCATTCACATATACAATTAACAGTGAATATGGTGCAATCGAATTCCCTATGAAAGGTGTAATGAACGATTACTTTGCTCCAAGAGGTGCTACTTCAACACAATTTGGCAATGTTACATGTGAATTAAACTTCTTAAATGATAAAGAAGTATTTAGAGATATTTACGGTGCTGGTCCAGCTGCAACAATGTTTGATGCAAAAGGCTCATATACATTTGTAGACAATGTCATTAAAGTTAAATTTGGTGATGAAAATGAATTCTCATCAGTATGGAATGATGAAGAAGGTACATACACAATCGACTATTCATTAAAAGGTACTGATTTAACTCTTAAATTACCACTTGTCGCTTCTGTTTATTAATTTAAAATTAAGTACAAAATCCTAAAAGGTAGCTTCGGCTGCCTTTTTATATTGTATTCATCTAAACTAACTTTCTTTTTATATTGCATTTCTTCTAATAATATATTGCAAGCGCTTACATTACAGTTTACGACATAATTCTTAAGTTTTATGTCATAGATGTTAACGGTTTTCATTCTTTATAAAGTTAAAAA
>UQXJ01000060.1 GCA_900545015.1 uncultured Mollicutes bacterium
GAGACAAAACATTTAATTTTAATAATTTAATTAGAGAATATGCTTATGTAGCAGATGGCGAAGATCTAAAATATGATTTTAATATCGATAGCGCTGGCACCATTGCTCTTAAGGTTTTCACCGATGCTAAAAATGAAAAACAATATATTTTAGAAGGTATTGATAATTCAAATCATTCCATTAGTTTATATCGCGATGAAAACGAAAAATTAATTGTCTCACTTAATGGTAGAACTATTGATACAAATTTAACATTAACAAGAAATGTATGGCATAATTTAGCTATTTCATTTAAAGGGACAAGGGGTTCTAGCTCGTTAAGGTCTTTATATTTAGATATTAGAATTTGCTTAGATGATAAGATATGGCAAAATTCGTATTCTGTTGATTCATATTTTGGTAAATTAATATTCTCAATTGGTAGAAAAAATAGTCCACGAGCAGAATCGCATTCATTTGGCACTTATAGGAATTATTTTCCTCTATTTGGTTTAATTCAAATGCTTTCAACACGAAATGCATATTGTGAATATTCAACAATTGAAGAATTATTTGAATCTTTTAAAACTACACATAAAAGAAATGAATTTGATGAATTCGGAATGCTAAAGAAGAGCGATATAGTATTTAAAAATAAACGTATATTAAGTATGAACTATGAATACCTTAATAGTGATAATAGTTCTACTTACAAAGCTTATCTTGTTAGCCATGAAAAATTTTTAATTAATGGCAAGGAATATGTAATTACATATGGTTATGATGATTTGGGACGACTTTTTGGAACTCACTATGAAGGTCGTGGTCATAATTACGAGTACGATTATCGAGGATATTTAATAAGGGATAATAATCTTTCTATTGAATACGACAACAATGGAAACATCCTTAAAAAAGGCGACGTATCTTATACTTATGATCCAGTCATAAAAGATAGACTAATAAAAGTTGGCGATGAAACTATTGAATATGATATAAACAATCCTCTAATTCCTACAAAATATTTAGACAAGAGATTTAAATTTGAAGGAAAGAGACTTAAGGAAGTAACGAAGAATAATAAAACATCTTATTTTTATTATGATGAACAAGGATATCTCGTAAAGAAAATTGATGGCAATAATAAGGTAACCAATTTTGTTTATGAAAACGGAAATCTTTTATATTTAAAAAAAGATAATGATGAATTAGATTTCTTTTATGATGAAAATAATTTTCTTTATGGTTTTATATTAAACAAAAGCAATATTTATTACTATCTTCGTGATATTTTTAATAACATTTTAGGAATCTTAGATTGCCAAGGAGAAATTATTGTTTCATACGAATATGATGCGTTCGGAAATATTATTAAAACAGAAGATTTATCTTCTATTCAATTAGGAATTCTCAATCCTTTTAAATATAAAGGGTATTATTATGATGAAGAAATTGAATTATATTATTTGATTTCAAGATTTTATGATGCAAATATTGGAAGATTTATTTCGTCAGATTCTATAGATTATTTAAAATTAACATCTATTAATGGACTTAACTTATATATTTATTGTGGCAACGATCCTTTAAATAGAATTGATGTAACAGGTCATGACTGGAATTGGACAACATTTGGCATAGGAGTAGGATTTGTAGTTACTGCGATATTGGCTATTGCTTTGTCTGCTACTACATTTGGTGCGGGAATTCCGTTGGCAATGGCTATTGTAGCTGGCATTACGATGGGAGCTGGCATTCTAACTGGTATTAATGGAATTGCTACTATAGTTGAGGCTGGTACGAACTTTAATTTTGTTCGCGATGGTGTATTTAATAATGTTGGATTGAGCGATGACATATATGATGCTTATGCTGGTGTAACTGACGTGATTGCTGATGTTGGAATAATGATTCTTGGATTCTATCACACTACAGGCCAATATAAAGCGGCTAAGGCCTCTCAACAATATTTAGGAAAAGGTTATACAAAAGCTTCAAAAGGCAGATGGGTATCTGCAGATGGATATAGACAAGTTCGATGGGATACAACGCATCATATGTATAAAGGAAAACCTTCTCCAGTCCATTTTAATTGGTATGAATACAAGTATCCTATTTCGGCAGGAGTTAGAAATCAACTTATTAGTGATATTCATATTTGGTTAAAGTGGTTTAGTTATTATATCTAGGATGAAAATATGGAAAACGTTATTACTAAAGATAATTTTGTTAAAAAATTTATAGATAATTTTGTACCTACAATTTCAATTAAACAATTAAAAAGATTAAAATGTTACGCTCCAAATTACGGATATTTATGGATGGTTTGTGAACAGAATTTAGTTGAAAATTTAAAAGGAAATGATGCAATGATTGCATATGATAACGCTGACAAATCGGGTGCAGTTGAATTTCAATATGATAATGGCTTTATTGGCGATGAAGTATCGGCACCACTTTCCAAAGAAAACGATAGGTCAGTAAAGATTAAGAATAATGGATTAATTGAATTTTATGTGATTGGTAGAGACTTTTCTTGGTGCTATATAGTAACTCACGAACTCGATGGATGTGGTCCGTATTTTATAATAAATAAAAATAATAAATAAAATGTCCTTTTTTGCAGTTGCGTGGGGAAACTATTCATAAAGCCCTATTTTTTACCATAAAGTTGCCTATATTGCAGTTTTTTACGTATAGATAATGCTCTTTCGATAAAAAAGTGGACTTTTTTGATTAATCTTCATCGAAGGTTGCAGGACAAGCCGAGCAAGATTTAGCCAATCTTGCAATTTTCCTACGTTAAAGTTCTTATGCCTTTTTAAGAGTTCTCTAATTAAGCTATGCAATTTATTAATTGGATTTAATGGATTTTCTTTGTTTGTCTCAGTTTTTAATATTTCCGAATTAAATATGCAAGTCATTACATCAATTTCATCTTTTATTTTATTGTGAGCTTTTTCGTCATCGGCAAAAATTGTAGAGCCATTTTTGATGTGCTTACAATATGTATTTTTACATGCGCCAAAGGTAAATTTAGAACAATTTGCGTCCAATATCGAAATCTGTTTTTTGTTCGTTGCACAAGCTATACAAGCCTTGTTTCTTGATATGCCTCGTAATTCTTTTTCACAATGATGTTTTCTTTTTCTAGGCTTATTAAGAAACATTTCATCAATATAAACATCACCATCTAGAAGTACATCATCTTGAACTCCATCAAGCACTATAAAAATTTTCTCAAGCCAAAAAATCCGGTAGTTATCGTATTTTGATTGAATAAAGCTGATTTATGTCCGGATGTAAAACCTATTAGATTAAATACGAATTTAACCCATTCCGAAATTGGAATTTTCTTGTTTTCAAAAATTGTATTAGCTAGTGAATTAAATCTTTTATCACAACATTTACATTTGTATGTTTGAATGCCATCTTTTCTTTTTCCAAATTTAATTATGCGTTTAGAACTGCAAAATGGGCATTCTAGAATTTCAACGTTATTTACTAACTGTATTTCTGTTGCAGAAATTTTAGGATGCTTGTTTTTGCGCCAAGTGTCAGTTGTTTCTTTAATTAATAAATCATAATTATCTAATGAATCTTCTCAATCATAAAAAATATGATATTTTCGATCATTGTATTCTTTCTTTTTCATAGCGGTTGGGTATTCTGTTGAAGCCTACCACCCAACCGCTAAGAAAGATTAGTAGGCTTCAACAGAAATCTCATATTTATTATATCAGCAAACTAATCGGCTGCAATCACCACGCAACTGCAAAAAAGGACATTTAAATAATGATTTTTTACAAAAATACGATTTTTTCGTTTATCTTTGTGCGCGTTCTAACCGCATCATTTTTAACAATTGGCGTAACAATTTATAGTTTAAATAAAGAAATTTTTGGAGTAGGTACAAATATAATAAAATGTAAAAATTGGCTATCAATATTAATCAAAAATTTATTTAATGTAGATGAAACAAAATCCTTTTGTCAGCTTAACGTTTATGTTCCAGCTTTAGTGTGCGATGCTATTGGTATTGTATATAAAGCTTTAGAAACTTCATCTTTTATGATGATATTGGTTCAATGGGAGAATCTGAAGGCGCTTTTTCGTATAAAAAGCATATTAGTTCTATAAAAAATATGAATTAACTGATGAATTTTGGGATGATATAAAAAATCAGTAGAGTATTTAAAAGCATTTAAATAAAAATAAAAGTTTCCATATTGAAGTGACAGAAGGACCTAGTAATGATTCTTAATTTTAAACTAAGAATTTTTTCTTATATGAAATTTTTTAAGCGAAAATGGAAAGCTCTTCTTTATTATTGTAGAAATAAAGAAAAAGTTTTAATCTAAAGATGTGAATATTGATCATAACGAATTTAAAAATAAAGAAT
>UQXJ01000061.1 GCA_900545015.1 uncultured Mollicutes bacterium
ACTAATTTACTCGTTAAAGATTAGGCCTAGTATAATTTTTTCGGGAGTTTAGGATAAAACCTAAATGCAAAATAAAAACGATCGTTTGTGATTTTAATATGTTATGTTATTTCGTCACAAGCTATTCACCTTATATCAATTTTCTATTCGTTACCCAGCCTATTTGCTACGCTCTTCTTTTATCATATACCTCACGATACTAGACTTGAGTTTGACTATGTAATTATAACGACTTTCCTACTAAGGACTTTCATCCATTAGATGTACGACATGCGCGTCACACAATTAAAAACTCTTATCCATATTTTTTTATAGATAAGAGCATTTTTAATAATTTGATAAGAATAATTTAGATTATTTAATGTTTAAATTTAATGTAATTGTGTTTTCTGTTGCATCTTCTTCACTATTAAAACATCTAATTTTTAACAATGAATAATCAATTGAACCATCAAGGCTAGTAGCAAATTCAACTTTATTTATAAAATGTGCAGTTGAGGATTTTTCAAGTACAATTGTTTTATTTTTAATGCTAAATTTTTGATTAAAATTTAATTTATTGTAGTGACTATTTTTATCTTCCATGTTGTATGTAAAGCTAATATTTCCACTAGTTTCACTATCAAAAGTTAAACTAAAATTAGTTAAAGATTCATTATCGGATGTAACATTACATGCTTTAATTAAGTTAGCAATTCCAGTATCGCTATCATCAAAAATATTAATATCTTTTGTTATTGAAACTTTACTCAATTTATCAGTTACTTTTAAAGTATATTTATTTGCTACGCTAGCAACAAATTTAAATGAAGGTGCGTTATATGTTGTTCCAGGAGTTCCAGTAACAGTTACATTTTCTTTATTTCCATTAATAATTTCATATTCTAAATCAGTTGAAGCTTTTGAAGGATTTACATTAATTTTTCCAGAAATTGTTTCGTTTACTAATCCAATATCAGCTGATTCAATTTCAAGTGATTGAGCCGCTATAGATTTAACTTTAATTGTATATTCTTTAGTAACGTTAAATGTTGATGCAGTGATTTTTAATTCATTACATGCTTTCTTTAAAATTAAAGTCTTTTTATTTACATTATAAGTTCCAACTGTTTTATCGCTAAGCATAATATTTAAAGGATCATAATTATCATTATAAGTTTCAGGTGTTCCCTTAAAGACAACAGAAACTGTATCTCCAACATTAAATTCAGTTTTTGCTTCTCCTTTAACTTTAAATTCAAGATTAAAGTCAGTGCATGCTAATTTTGAATAATCTTTTAATCCACTTGAAGCAACTCTTGTCCCTTTATTCATTGTAGCGCCTACTTTTTCTTTTTTATTAAATACAAAATTAGTTCCATCTGAATAATCTTCTTTGTTAAAAGAAGTTATTGTTGAAGAAAAAGATTTAATTAAATTATCTTCAAATTCTAATGTTCCAGATAAAACCTTTTTGTCCCATTCAGTTTCTTGAGTAACATTAAATGTGAATGTATTTTCGCTTTTTGTATATGTTGCTTTATTAAGAAATTCTGAATCACCAAAATTAGAATATGAAGCAAAATAATTTTTATTTATATAACTTGATAATCCATTAGGCTTATCTTGACCAACAATTGGTAAATGAGCTAATTTATTTGCTTCATCTTTTTTAATTTCGCCAGTTCCTTCACCAATCTTTTTATTTCTAAAAGAATAACGAGTGTCAAAAACGAATTTATCATTTTCTTTGTTTTCAGTGCTACTAACAAAAATGTTATCAATAACACCAGCTACATAACGTGTTACGCTATCTTTTCCACCACTACTAGAAGTATAAATTGTGCTTGTCTTGTTATCACTAAACACTTCAAAATCATATGATTTTTTAGAAGTTTCTTTATCTTTTTCATCTAAATTAGAAATTGTTAAGTTACCATTTTTAGCTAAAGTTTCTTCTAAAATTAAACTTTCATCAAGTTTTGATTTTACTTCTTTTAAGACTTTTAAGTTATTGTTGTTTGAAACAAAAACTGATAAATCTAATGAAACTGATCCACTTTTTAAAGTAACTTTAACTAAATCTTCAGTTTCTTTTAAACCAATGATTTTGTTTCCATCTATTTTAACGCTTGAAGGATCTCCACTAGTTAAAGTGAATTCTTTAATTGCATTAATTGGAGTAAATGTTGGTTCGACAACATATTCTTCGTTTATCGATAAATAAATATTTTTTTGAGCTACATTAATTGTTTCACAAGGTACATATTCTTTAAAAACATTAAATTCAATTGAAGCTCTTTCTATGTCTTTAATAAGAACACTAACTTTTGCTTTTCCTTCTTTTAAAGCAGTGACTTTCCCTTCGCTTGTTACACTTAAAATTCCATTATCACTACTTAAAAAAGTGACAGGATAATTATTTGGATTGCCAGTAACGACTGGTTTAATTTCATAAGTTTCATTAACAATAAGCATTGTTTCTTTTTGAGGTAAAGTAACGCTTATATTAGATTTAGCTAAAACATTAAATTTAATGGAATTGCTTTGAAAAACTTCATCATTTGCTTCAATTTCTGCGTAAATCTTGGCTGTTCCTACATTTTTTGCAGTAATTTTGCCGTTATCATCAACGCTTAATACATCGCTATTTGTACTAATAAATTTTGCTTTTTTATTTGTATTTTTAATTTCTAAAGATAAAGTAAGACTATCTCCAACTTCAAGATTATTATTAGTAACTTCTTTAAGAGTAAGTGTAATTACTTCTTTTTTATTTGTATCATCATTAGAAACACAACTTGTAATTCCAAAAGCAAATGTAATTGCTGATGAAAGCATCAAAACATTTAAAAATTTCTTTTTCATTTTTTCGCCTCTTTTTATTTAACAAAACTTGGTAATACTGTTGTTCCAATATTAGAAATTTCAAATGTATAATCGTATTCAAATAGTGCACCAAATTGTTCAAATTCAGAATGCATCATAATTTTACTTAAATTACCATTTGATAAATTAATTTCAACATTAGTTCCAGCGTTATCAATAAAATTTGCATAGCCTTGATAATTAGGTGGGCAAATAGCTTCTGCTATTGAACCAACTGCTTTATCAATTGCGACATAAGTATAATCTTTCTTAATAAATAAGTTACTAGAAATTTCACTAAATTTAGGTAAGAAGTCTTCATATTTTTCTTTTTCAATATAATCTTCGCCATTTTCTGATTTCTTAGCCCACGTTTTAGAGTCTTTATTAAAATGATATTCATAATATTTTGTATCACTAGTATTTGATGAATCTTTTTTATACCATCTATCAAGTTTCATTGTTTCATTTCCTTCACGGTGTTGAAGATAAGCTTCAGTTCCCGTGAAATAAAAATAAGAAACATAGTTGTCTGACCCATCTTTAAAGCGTGTCATTTTTAATGTGTAGTTATTGCCAAGTTTTGTAAATGCATTTTTTAATTCTACATTTTCTTCGTTGTTATTATTTAAATTTACTTCTGTTTTATTAAAATCACTAAAATTTAGGTTAAATTCTTCAGTAACATTAACTTTTACAGTTGTACCCTTATAATCAATATATCCTTCATAACTTTGAATTTCAAAAGAGACTGAAGTAAAATGACCTTTAACTAATTTCAAAGTTGCAGTTTTAATTGCATTAACATTCCCAGTAAAGAATTTAAAAATATAATTTGAAATGCTCGAATCTAAAATGTAATCACTTGATTCTTCTTTTTTAGTTAATACATCTTCATTAATAAAAAGGAATGGATTTGAATATGTAGTTGAAAAATTGACTTGAGTATCATTACTATCAACAACTGGTTTAAGAATTTCTTCATTCTTATAGCTTAATAAAGGTGTATAAGCATATCCATCTTCTCCCATTACAAAAATGTTTTCTTCTTTTTCTTCATCTCCATCAGTTCTTAATGTATAAAGAGTTCTTCTTTCATCATTTAAAAATTTATAAGTTAAAGAATCATCTGAACTTGCAATAATTTCATTTTCATAAAATGCTTTTTGTGTATATCTTCCATTGATTGTTAAATTACCTTTTAATTCTTTTAAAGCTTCAACAATGCTAGGTTCTTTTTTAATTTCTTCGTTATTTCCGTTAGTACAACCAACTAATCCTAAACTCCCGAAAAAATTATACTAGGCCTAATCTTTAACGAGTAAATTAGT
>UQXJ01000062.1 GCA_900545015.1 uncultured Mollicutes bacterium
CGTTAATTTATATTAATGAATAATTTTTTCTTGATTTTTAATAGTTAGTCTCCTTAATTGAGTTGATAGGTGATCAGGCTATCAATTCTTAGTTTGAACCGTTTTTTTATATATGTAAGCGGTTTCATTACGTAAACACTTTATCAAAAAAGCGCGAGTAGTTTTATAGAAATGTTCAACTATGATAAATTATTGCCAAAATGCAAAAATTTTATATTTATATGAACAAATTTGATTATATTTGAGCATGTTTATACTTATCGACTTTTTTATTATTTATTTAAGAATAGCTGCTTTAAATTCAAGAAATATGTCCAAAACTTTTTACTATAAATATTTAAGTCTAGTAAAAAGTACGATATAATAATTACGTTCTAAAAGGAGATTAAATAGAATGTTAGAAATTTTTGATGTTTATGCACGTGAAGTGTTAGATTCACGTGGTAATCCTACAGTCGAAGTCGAAGTTACTCTTGATGATGGAACTTTAGGAAGAGCAATCGTTCCAAGCGGCGCTTCTACAGGTGAACACGAAGCACTCGAATTAAGAGATGGCGATAAAAAGAGATTCGGTGGTAAAGGCGTATTAAAAGCAGTTGAAAATGTTAATGATGTTATCGCTCCTGAAATTATCGGTATGTATGCTGATGATCAAGTTGGAATTGATAAAGCATTATTAGAATTAGATGGTACTGAATTTAAATCAAAATTAGGTGCTAACGCTATGTTAGGTGTCTCACTTGCATGTGCAAGAGCTGCAGCTAATGCTTACGGAATCCCTCTATATAAATATATCGGTGGTATCAACGCAAAAGTATTACCTACACCAATGATGAACGTTGTAAATGGTGGTGCTCATGCTGATTCAACAGTTGATTTCCAAGAATTCTTCATTATTCCAGCAGGATTTGATACATTCCACGAAGCTTTAAGAGCTGGCGTTGAAACATTCCACGCATTAAAATCAGTTTTAAAAGCTAAAGGTTATGAAACAGGTGTTGGTGATGAAGGTGGATTCGCTCCAAGCTGTAAAGAAGGAAATACAGAACCACTTGAATTAATCATGGAAGCAATCAAAAAAGCAGGTTACATTGCTGGAAAACAAATTTTCTTAGGTATGGATGTTGCAAGTAGTGAATTCTATGATGAAGAAACAAAACTCTATAACTTAAAGAAGAGTGGACAAGGTACAAAATCTTGTGATGAAATGATCGCTTGGTACAAAGAAATGATTAAAAAATACCCAATCATCACTATCGAAGACGGTTTAAGTGAAAATGACTGGGAAGGTTGGGCAAAACTTACTGCTGAATTAGGCGATAAGATCCAATTAGTCGGTGATGATTTATTTGTTACAAACAAAGACTTCTTAAGAAAAGGTATTACAAGTCACGTTGCAAACTCAATCTTAATTAAAGTTAACCAAATCGGTACTTTAACAGAAACACTTGATACAATTAGAATGGCTCAAACAAATGGTTACACATGTATGGTCAGCCATAGATCAGGTGAAACAGAAGATACAACTATTGCTGATTTAAGTGTTGCAGTTAATGCAGGACAAATCAAAACAGGTAGTGCTTCAAGAACAGATAGAATGGCTAAGTACAATCAATTATTAAGAATTGAAGACGAACTTGGTGATGAAGCTCTATTCGAAGGATTACACGCATTCAAAAAATATAGATTTGAAAAATAATCTTTATTAAATTTGTTAAAAAAGCTCTCTATTGTCTCTACGAGGGCTTTTTTAATGCTTAAAAGTAAATAAAAAGTGACAATCATTTGGGAGTCACTTCTTCTTTTTTTATTATTTTTTATAATTGATACCTTATTTCAAAATACGCTGTACCATCATAATTTTTTGTTTCGTTAATAATGTTAACTTTATAATTCTTAAATCCAGCATTATTAAATAAAAGCAAATCACTAGCATTAAGATTCATTGATAGGCAGTCTTTAATACCATATTTAAGAAGATTAGGTTTTAAAGCTTCTATCATATTTTTTATTAGTTCACTTTTGATTTTAGGATCGATATCGAATTCAACTATTTCTCCTTTATCATTAACCATAAAAAATATTTTTATTATGCCTTCGTCATTTTTTAAGATAAATGATTTTAAATTTGATGGTAACTTCTTTTTACTTTTTAATTTAAATGATTCAGCGACAAGAGCAACATAATCTATAGGTGAATGTGATACGCTAGTCACACATCTTTTTGCTTTAGGAACAAAATCGATAATGTTATCTACATCTTTATCTTCAACTAATTTAACAATCATAATTACTTAACTTCTATAATTTTAGGTTCTAATAATTCTTTATATGATAATTCATTTGCATAAAGAATATAGTTTTCCATATTAGCAAGGTAAATTCTTTTCTTACTAGAATGAATAATCAAAAGAACTATCATGGCTATAAATAAATATCCAAAGCCAACGAGAGTATTTAATTCCTCAAAGAATAAACGAGCGTTATAAATAAAATCACCTTCAGCGCCAAAATCATATTCAATCTTACATTCTTTTAAAGTAAAGAAAGTAATGGAAAGTGCGAGTAAAAGAAATGAAATAATAAATAACAAAATTTCTATAAACCCTAAAAACTTAGCGCCTTTTCTTACATGTTTTTTTGCTTCATAAGTTGCAATTGGAGTTCTAGAAATCTTATAAAAATTATTTAAATATGAATCTTGAGCAATTAAAAGAGGTTTTTCAGAATGATAAATCGTTGATCGAGTATCATAAACTTCTTTAGTTATAATCTTAAAATCTCTTTTATATTGATTTAGATATTCGTATTTATAAACTTTATTTTTAAAAACTATGAAATCAGTTAATAATAGGATTAAGATTATTACAAATACAATAGACAATATTATAGTTAGAACCATGTTAAATTCCTCCGTAATTAATTATACAAATATAACTAATTTTTCACTAATAAATAATGAAAAAACTTCATTAGGTAATAAAAAAGGCGATTGCTCGCCTTCCATATTTAATTAAAACTTTGAAGGGGGACCAAAGTTTTGATTACAAGTTAATGTCAACATCGAGTCCGTAATTAACGTCATCGCCATTGACTGTTTTCTTAAATACAAATTTAGCGTTCTTGTCTGAATTTGTGGTTGAAGCAACGATTTCAAGGTATGTTGAACCTGATTTTTCATACTTCTTCATATTGTAATTAATTCCTAAGAAGCTAAATTCAAGAGAATCCTTAGCTGTATAGTCTAAGTTAATATCAAATTTAACAGTATCAACACCAGCAACTTTTAATGAATAAGCGAATTTATGTTTAAATCCTTTATCATTAGCATTTGTTTCTTCTGTAACATTGACACTAAATGTCTTTGTTGCATCGAGATAAATCGAAAGTGTTCTTGCATCACTGAAGTTTTTATCACTTGCAGTTGTTTTTGCTACTGATGAGAAATAAAGTTTAAATGTTTCAGTTAATAAGATTTCACCTTCGATGTTTTCATCATATTTAACTGAGTCATCTGCACTTCGTACATCATTATAATACAATGTGAGAGTTTTGTCTTTACCATCGCTATTTGTAAATTTGATTTCTTCTTTAAATTGATATTTTGAATCAAATCCATTAACTTTACCTTCAGTTTTTTTGCCTTCAACTTTAAAGTTATTATCAACCATAACTTCAAGTGATGGTAAAACATTATCCATGCCTTTGACAGCGAGGTTTCCACCTAAGTCAATTGCGTTTTTCTTTGTGCTTTTTGAACCAGAGTTCATCAAGTTCATTGCACTTGCAATTCTTGTGTTACGACTTACTTCTGCAGTATATTTAACATCGCCGTTATTAGAACAAGAAGTTCCTAATAATGATCCCATTAATACTGTTCCGAATAATACTTGATTTAAAATTCTTTTTTTCATATTTCTTTACCTCTTTTTTATACTACTAGTACAAACTAGTTTTGAATTTTATTGGAACTTTTTTAATTTAAAATCCTTTTTTGCAGTTGCGTGCTCTAAGTATCGATTTCATCGGTGTTT
>UQXJ01000063.1 GCA_900545015.1 uncultured Mollicutes bacterium
GCCTTTCACTGAATAATTAACTCTATGAAAGGAGAAATTGAGACATCTACTCGACTGCAAATATGATAGTTACGATATCGATGTTGAAAGAAAAATACCATGATTATGCCAATCCTTTAGACAAAATAAAAAGAGATTCTGATAAAGGAATTCTTATTAGATTAATTAATGGAATTTATGAGACTGATAAAGAAACAGAACCTTGTTTGCTAGCTTCCTCAATCTTGTCTCCGTCGTATTTAAGTTTTGATTGGGCTTTATCTTATTATGGACTTATTCCTGAAAGAGTTGTATCTATAACATCTGCTAGTTTGGGCAATAGGAAAAATAAAACTTTTGAGAATTTCTTTGGAAGATATGAGTATACAGATGTCCCAGTTAATGCTTTTTCTGAAGGACTATTATATCTAGAGAGTGGCGATTATATTGTTAAAATTGCAACTAAAGAAAAGACGATATGTGATTCACTTTGCAAGTGGCGTGTTGTTAAAAATATAAAAGAACTTAAGGAATTACTATTTATTGATAAAAGAATTGATATAGATGAATTCGAGACTTGTGATTTTAAATTAATGGAACGTCTTGCCTCTTTATATAGAAAAACAAATTTAAAATTACTAATTAAGTTAATTAGAAAGGAATATAAAAATGAATAGTGCAATAGAAGAAATGTTAAATAAATACAATCCTAAAAATAATGATGATAGAGAAAATGCTGTGAAAGAAATTATTCAAGAAATTGCCTTGGCTGGACTTTCACGTGGTGTTTTTTGAAAAAGCAGCTTTTTATGGTTGAACTTGTTTAAGAATTTTTTATGGACTAAACCGATTCAGTAAAGACCTTGACTTTGCACTATTGAGGGAAAACCAAGATTTTAAACTTAGTGAATATTTTCCTTATTTAGAAAAAGAATTCATTTCCTATGGAATAGAAATACACGTTGAAGAAAAGAAAAAGACATCAAATTCTATAATACAAAGTGCTTTCTTAAACGGTAGCACACAAAATTAAATTTAAACATAAAATATTTAGAATGTTATCCTTAATGAGTATTTATACAGTATAAGCTTATTAATATTTATTTCTGCTTTTAATGAATTATCGAATTGTATTATTTAATAAAAATAGGGAAGTTTTATTGATTTTAGTAGCAACATAGTTGTGGCTGATTTAAAAACAAGTGTGATGTTTGCTTCAAAAGAAGAAATGGATTTAAAATTAAAAAAGATTAAAAAATAAAGTTTAAACGTTTTGATTATCTATATGGTGTTTAAGTCGATGAATTCAAAAAACTTATTCGAAAATTCTTTATTAAGAACAAGACTGGTTAAAATTAAATATTAAATACCTAATTTTAATTATACAAAAAAATTACTCATCATCGATTATCGATTCAAGTTGTTTACCAATTTTAGTGATGATTCCACAAACTAATGCGTTTCCCATCATAAAATATCGCCTTTTTTCAGGCATACCTGAGTTTGTCCAATTATCAGGAAATTGATTTATTCTTTCACACTCTATTGGTGTGAGAATTCTAAGCTTGTTAGCTTTAGGGTCTTTAATGATATGAGTGCTCCTATTTGTAGTTCCTTCTGAAGTTAACATTGTTCTTGCAGGCAAGTTTAAACTATCATATGGGCTCATAGAGCCTTCAGAATATAGATACTCAAAACCATTTTTATCTTTCCTTGCAATTTTTTTTGAGCCTCGCAAATACTCATATTTTTTCTTTTGCTCTTCGCTTAAAAAGTAGTGAATGTCAACTCCGTTTTTTTCTACAATATCTCCAAGAGTTATAGGGGAAGAATTTTTAGGAGTAATTTTTGTAGTATAGACTTTTCCATTAATCATATAACCTGCATTTTCAAATGTTGCATTAAAATTGTTAGAAACTTCTACTAAATCTTTGAATTCGGTTTTAAGGTCATATTCTTTAATTTTATTTTTAGCAAATGATTCAATAGGAAAAGAATTAGCAAAAATGCCAAATTTTGAAATTATCTCAAAAGGAGTTATGATTTTTAACTTACTATAATATTTTGTCGATTTATGATAAGCAAAAATAAATATTCTTCTACGTCGTTGTGGGTGCCCGTAGTCGGCTGCGTTAATAATTCTCCGTTCCATTGCGTAGCCTTGATCCGATAAACAGCGCAGCATTATGCCAAAATCTCTTCCTCTTTGCTTTGCTGGAGATTTAACAAGTCTGTCAACATTTTCTAAAAGAACGAAAGGTGGCTTTTTTGCTTTCAAGATTTCATTAATTTGCCACCATAAAACGCCTTTTTTTCCCTCGATTCCGTGCGATTTGCTAAGAGTGTGAGCAACAGAATAATCTTGACATGGAAATCCACCAACCAAAAGAGCGTGGTCTGGAATACACTTTTTATCAACTTTAGAAATATCGAGATTCGAATTATTATCGCCAGCAAAACGTAAATCGTAGCAACAAAAAGCATGTTGTTTTTTGGTTGATGGCTCAAATTGATTTGCCCACACAAACTTCCATGGGCCTTCCTCGATGGCATGCCCATTATCGTCGAATCCCTTAATTTCATTGAGACCAACTCTGAAGCCTCCAACACCAGCAAATAATTCTACTACAGTTTTTTTCATAATATGAATTTTACACTAAAGATGTTTAATGATCAAGCAAAAAAATACTTAAATTCAACTCAAAATAATGATAATTCTACAAAATGAGAATTTGAAATAGTTTATAGCTATATCACCTTTTATCATTAAAATTGATAATGTGAAATTTTTTGCTATACTAAAAAAGCGGGGTATTTAATTATGGAATTTGTTACACAATCACATAGATATGCAGAAATTATTTTTGAGATGAATGAAAATATGAGAGAACTTTGGAATCAAGTTAAAGAAGTTCTAAAAAATATTACAGACCAAGATATTATAGATGAGTTTTTAACGCAGCCAAGAGCTGCAAAAAGTATCTCAGAAGCAATTAATAAATTGATTAAAGAAAGAATGGTGGCTAAGGGTTGGGAATCAGAAAGTTATATATTTTCTGATCCTAAATATCAATCTTCTCACGGAAAAGAAAAAGGATTGTGGAGATTAGATTTTGCTAAAAGTGATATTTCTGTAGAAGTTGCTTTTAACCATAGGTCAGACTGTTCATGGAATTTAATTAAACCTGTTTTAGCAAGTGAATTAAACCATGTTGCTAAAGCGATACAAACTAAAGCTGGTATAATTATTTGTGCAACTGATGAAATGAAAAGTGCTGGTGGATTTGACTCTGCAGTTGGAACGTATGAGACATATCTCACCTATTTAGAACCAATGAATAATATTTTGACAGCTCCTCTCTTAATTGTTGGGCTTAATGCTCCTAAGACTTTTAAAATTATTAAAAGAAAGGCAAGTGATTTAAAAACTGTTGGAGACGTTAGAATGCTCGAGACAGGTAAAATATTAACCAGAAAAGATAATTAACGAGTAATTTATTATACATACTGAGATACATTTTTTACGAATTTAATCAATAATTTTCTTATAAAAATTATATTTATATAAATCATTTGACATTGACTATTTTACTTAATATATTTAAGCATATGAAAAAAAGAAAAGTAATTTATGCACCACTAATGTTATCTTTTTTATTAGTTCCTAAACTCCCATTAAAATTATACCTATAATGAATTAATTTCTTATTTTTTCTA
>UQXJ01000064.1 GCA_900545015.1 uncultured Mollicutes bacterium
TGGCATTTGCCAAGATGGGGTAATTAAATTTTATAGATTTAATTACTTTTGTTCTGTTTTAAATGATTAAAAAATTAAATTAGCATTTAATGGCGACTTTTATAACACCATCACGTTTGTTTTCAAATAATTCGTAAGCTTCATCAATTTTATCTAAAGGATATGTGTGAGTAATTAATTTTTCTGTGTCTATTTTTCCTTCTGAAATTAATCTTAGTGTTTCATCACAATCACATCCATCAACTCCGCCAAACTTAAATGTTAAATTTTTTCCATACATATTAGGAAGTGGTAAAATTTGAGCGTTATTGTATAAGGCAACAATCGTTACTATTGCGTTAGGCCTTGCCGCTTGCCAAGCAAGTTGAAAAGTCTCATCTGTACCAGCTACCTCTAGAACAACATCAGCACCTCCATGAAGTGTTTCTTTTTGCATAAGTCGAAGACATTCTTCTGGTTTCACAGTAATTACATTTTTATAATTTTCATTTATAAAACGAATTCGATTATCATCTTTTTCACAAACAATAATTTTCTTAGGGTTCTTTAAAAGGCAACACAATAAGGTACATATACCAGTGGGACCAGCACCGATTATTAAAACTGTATCTTCGTTTTTTATTTCAGATATTTTGGCAGCCCAATATCCTGTTGCAAGTATATCCCCGACAAAAAGAGCCTTTCTATCAGACACGCTATCTGGAATTTTATTTAAACAATGATTTGCATAAGGAACACGTACATATTCGGCTTGACCGCCATCAATTCTACAGCCTAATGCCCATCCACCATTTTTATCTATACAATTATTTACATATCCGTTCTTACAAAAGAAGCATTCTCCACAAAATGTTTCAACGTTTACAGTTACTCTATCGCCCTTTTTAAATTTAGTAACACCGCTACCTGCTTCTTCAACTATACCAACCATTTCATGACCTACAGTAATCCCTGGAACAGCTCGAGGGACACTGCCGTGTTTAATGTGCAAATCACTTGTACAGATACTTGCTAAAGTCACTTTTACAATAGCATCTCCTGGTTCAACGATGGTTGGCTTTTCTTTATCAATTAGTTTAAATTTTCCTTTTTCTATATATGTGTAACTTTTCATTTTGCTGATTCTCTTTTCAATTTATAATAGAAAGAAATTTACTAAAAGTCTAGGTTTTACGAGTTTTTTTGAGAATTTTTAGAATTAATTTAATAAAAAAAGTCAATGCGTCATAGCACCGACTCACTTCGTTCACTGGTGCTACGACGTAGAATCGAACTGCGAATAGATCCTTACCATGGACCCGTTATACCATTTAACTATCGTAGCATTCCATTAAATTGTATTGACGATTAGCTTAAAAGTCAACAAGATTAACAGTGACGATAGTTAAATGATGAAAGAGACTTGCACTATCTATTCTTAGTTCGATTCAACGTTATAAAGTTCTTTAGACATTTAAAAAAGTTTCTACACTTGAATTTTGAGCAAGTATCGGCTTCGCTTCAATTTTGAGTCTATCTAAAGCATATTTAAGTAAGTTTCTTGATGCATTTAAATCTCTATCGATAGTGGCTCCACAATCGCAAATTAATTTAGTTTCTGATTGGGTGTTGATTTGATCCATTTCTTTATGTATAGCTCCACAGTTAGAACAAATTTGACTTGAAGGAAAATATCTATCTGCAAAAATCAATTCCTTATTATATTTTTTTGCCTTGTTTTTAATGATTTGGTAAAAACTATGAAGTGCAACTTGAGCAAGCTTTGTTTTTAGATTAGGATTCGCATACATAGTTTCTAAATCTAGTGTTTCAAGACAAATATAATCGTACTTTCTACAAATTTCATCTGCGATTTTATTATATTGAGAAGTTCTAATCTCTTGTGCTTTTGCAACTCTAACACTAGCTAGTGTAGCGACTTTATGAAAATTTTTTGATTTTTTATAATTAGGATTTTTGAGCATTATATTGTCTTTGATCCTACAATAGTGCTTTGCTTTAATAAGATTTACGTGAATTTTTGAATAATCTACATCGTAAATTTTACTTTTGCCTTCGTTATCAGATAGAGTAATAAAATGTTTAAGCCCAAGATCAATTCCACAAACAAGATTTTTATTTTGATATACATATGGTCTATGAAAAGCGATACAAGTAAGAAAATATTTTCCATTAAATTTTTTAACATAACAACACGAGAACTTAGGCGAAACAATTACTTTAGGCCTGATTTTTATTCGAACATCGTGAATATGAAAAAATGAATCTTCAATTTTTATAAAAGAAGGAGTGAACTTTATTGTTTCATGCGTTCTTGTAGCATCATTTCTTTTAAAATTTCTTTTTCTTGAAAAGATCGGTTCATACTTTCTAGCGTAATTATCGCAAGCAAAATCAAAATGATTCTTTGCGCAATATTTAGAATAATCAAAATTTATATTTGCTATTCTTTTTTGATATCTTCTAATTTCTCTTAATGCTTCTTTTTTGGTAAATATACCTTTTTCAACTTCAGCTTGCTTCATGTATTTATATAAAGATTTTCTATATCTTTTATAAAAATAGAATTCTTTATCTAAAAGCAATTTCTGTTCTTTTGTCGGGTACATTTGATATTCGTAAACTTTTAGAAAAACTTTTGTGTCTGACATATATCTCCTTTTGTAATACCGCAATATCGTGAATACCAAATAAATTCAGTATCCTTGGTCTTTTAAACCTTAAGGCGTCGATCACGCCTGAATGTATAAATAAACAAAATATGGATCTTTTATTTTGTCTATTTAGCAAAGCATTTAATAAGGCAAAGAAATTTATAAAGAAAACCTTAATTATGTTTCTTTTATCTTTTACTTAATTAGGGAGAAAAAGTAGAAGAAGAGGAAAGTGAAATGCGGGTCTTATTCACCCTCCTTCACTAATACGACGTATAGAATTCAAATAATTTTCAAAAATAATTTAAGTTTTTAATTTTAAGTAATATATGCAATAAAATTTAAGCAATATTGCACATTTAAGAGCATCATAATCAAAAAATATAAAATGTTTTTTAGCTAAAGATTAAATTCCTAATGATTCAGTTGCATTTTATGCAATGAAAAAAAGAAAAGAAAATTAGCAACGTTTTAAATCCTTCTGCACTTAAGTTTTTAGATTAGAGCAATATCGTGAATGTTAAATAAATTTAGCATCCTTAGTCTTTTAAACCTTAAGGCGTCGATCACGCCTGAATGTATAAATAAACAAAATATGGATCTTTTATTTTGTCTATTTAGCAAAGCATTTAATAAGGCAAAGAAATTTATAAAGAAAACCTTAATTATGTTTCTTTTATCTTTTACTTAATTAGGGAGAAAAAGTAGAAGAAGAGGAAAGTGAATCGTGGGTCTTATTCACCCTCCTTCACTAATACGACGTATAGAATTCAAATAATTTTAAAAAAATCCTTTTTTGCAGTTGCGTGCTTTTTTAGCCACTGTTTTTCATGCTT
>UQXJ01000065.1 GCA_900545015.1 uncultured Mollicutes bacterium
ATCATATTTAATCTATTTTTTTGTGCATTTCAATAAATCGAATTTCCTATATTATAAAAAAACCCATCCTCCTGTTGTCCAGGATTTTGGGTATAGTTCATCATCGTATTTTAGTAAATTAATAGAGAAACTTAAATTTCTTCACAAAGCAAGTCATATACGAGTGCGTTTGTTACTTTAACTTTAACAACGTCCCCTGGATTATGTTCTTTTTGTGACATTAAAATCACTTTGCCATCAATATCATCAGGAGCATCATAGGATGTTCTAATTATATATTGTTTTCTATCTTTTTTAATAATAACAGCATCCATTTCTTTTCCGATTAAACGTTGGTTTAATCTATAAGAAATTGTAGCTTGGTTTTTCATAATTGCTTCTTTTCTCTCCATCGCTTCTTCTTTAGAAACTATGTTCTTTAAATGAGATGCATATGTTCCTTCTTCACAACTAAAAGTAAAAACACCTAAATGATTAAATTTAAAATCATTAACAAAAGATAATAATTCTTTAAAATCATCTTCTGTTTCATTTGGATAGCCAACGATTAAAGTAGTTCTGAACACTGCATCAGGAATTTGTTCTTTTATATAATTTAACTTTTCGATAGTTGATTCTTTTGTGTCAACACGATGCATTTCCTTCAATACATTATTGCTAATATGTTGAATAGGAACATCGAAATAGTGAACCATTTTTTTATTATCACGAATAAAATCAACAAGCTCTTTAGTAATTCCATGAGGATACATATATAAGCATCTAATAAAAACAAAACCTTCAATTTCGTTTAATCTTCTTAGTAAATGAACAAGATTTATGTTCTTATCTTTGAGGTCCATCCCATAGCTTGTAGGATCTTGTCCGATTAAAACTAATTCTTTTGCTCCATCTTTTGCAGCGTTTTTTGCATATTCAACCAATTCGTCTTCATCATAAGAAATAAATCTTCCTCTAATATAAGGTATTGCGCAGAAGCCACAAAATCTATTACAGCCTTCGCTAATTTTTAAATAGCAAGTTGTTTTATCTGTTGATACAACTCTATTAAAAATTGAAAATTCAGGAAGTTCAACTTCATTATTAAAAAGTTCAGATATCATTTGTGGAAGTTGAGTATATTCGTCTTTAAACTTAATCCATAAATCAACTTCAGGAATTTCTTTTACTAGTTCATTATAAAATCTTTCAACTAAGCAACCAATAACGATTAATTTTTTGTTGTATTTTAAGCAATCTAAAATTGTATTAATCGCTTCTACTTTTGCACTTTCAATAAACCCACATGTGTTAATAATAATTGCATCAGTGTCATTTAAATCAGTTGTAATTTTAAAATAAGGTTCTTTAAAAAGAGCCATAATAGCTTCGCTATCAACGGTGTTTTTAACACACCCTAAAGTTATCATCGAAATCTTAATCATCTTTTATACTTTAAATTTAATTCCTTTATATTTGATATTTCTTTTAATAATCCGTCAAAATTCTTTAATTTAAATTCCCAGTTAGGTGAGCCACATGTTCCTGGAACATTCATTCTAGCTTCATTTCCTAATCCTAAATAATCTTGAATTGGGAAAATGCATAACTTGCATGGAGATTCAAAACAATAATTTAATATTTTTTCTCTCATTGATCTTCCTTTAATCTTTAATTCCTTGAACATAATTTTTAATAGCTCTTTATCACCATCAATTAAATTGTTATACCATCCCTTAATAGTTTCGTTATCATGAGTGCCAGTATAAATAATTTGATTTTCATTTGAAACGAATTTCTTATTAAAAATATTGAATTCAAATACATTCATTCCAAGTAAACAATATTTATCACGTAGTTTTCCAACACTAGGGACTAAATCTCCTAAATCTTCAGCAATAAGATTTATATTTGGATGTTTTTTAAAGAGCATTCCTAAGAATTCATCGCCATAAGCATGTAACCATTTTCCATCAATTGCAGTATCACATTCTGGATTAATTACCCAATATGTATCAAAAGCTCTGAAATGGTCAACACGAATAATATCATACATTTTACTTACACTTTCGATTCTATTCATCCAATAAGTAAAATTATCATCTTTCATATATTCCCAATCATAAAGTAAGTTTCCCCATCTTTGTCCGGTCTTACTAAAATAATCTGGTGGTACACCAGCAATTCCAGAAGGTTCATCATTTTCATCTAATAGGAACTCATCTTGATTTGCCCAAGCATCACTACTGTTTGCAGCAACATAGAAAGGAATATCACCCATAAGTTCTATTCCGTTTTTATTAATATATTTTTTTAGTTTATAAAATTGTTTAAATGCTATAAATTGAACCCACTCAATAAATAATATTTCTTTTTCGTATGATGAATAATCAAACGTATTTTTATAAAAATCGTAACGATAATTTAAACTCCAAGTCCACCAAGATGAATAACTATTTATTCTTAATAAGATACTAAATTTAGCATATGCGACTACCCAAGAATTTTCTTTTACAAAATCTTTAAACGCTTGTTTTTTAGTGTCTTCTTGTTTTTCAAAAGCTTCCTTGAGATATTTATTTTTAAATTCCCTTACTTTTTTATAGTCAACCTTGTTTGAATTAGCATTTAGAGGTTTTAAATCATTTATAAGTTCTTGCTTTTCAAGATCTTCCAAGTCTATATAAATCGGATCAATTGCATTAGAGCAAACAGATTGATAAGGGCTATTTCCAAATCCTAATGGATTAAGTGGCAATATTTGCCAAATTTTAACCCCTGCTTCTTTAATTAAATCTATAAATTTATATGCGTTTTCACCGAAATCGCCAATGCCATACTTGCTAGGTAAACTGCTTATACCTAATAAAATTCCGTTACTTTTCATGCGACAATTATATTATGTAATAATATAAAAGTAAATATTTTATAAATTTTAAAACAATATTCATTTGCAAAGGGGAGATGAAAATTCTATGATTTACACACATGAT
>UQXJ01000066.1 GCA_900545015.1 uncultured Mollicutes bacterium
AAACTGTAAGTTCTTTTGAACCCCCAGACTATCTGGGGGTTTTACTCGCTTCGCTCAGACAAAAAATAGAGACGTTTCAATCGTCTCTATTTTCATATTCAATTATAATGTTCCGAAGATTCTATCTCCTGCATCACCTAATCCAGGAATAATGTAACCTTTATCATTTAATTTTATATCTTCACTTGCGATATAAATATCAACATCTGGATGAGCTTCCATTACTTTTTTAATTCCTTCAGGTGCACCAACTAAGTTTAATAAACGGATATTGTGATATCCTCTCTTTTTAATTGCGTTAATTGCATCAATTGCACTTCCACCAGTTGCGAGCATTGGATCGCAAATTAATACTAATGGATTATCAACTTTAGGAAGTTTACAGAAATATTCAACTGGTTTTAATGTTGTTTCATCTCTATACATACCAATATGGCCAATTCTTGCTGTTGGTAACATGTTGATAACACCATTACTCATACCAATTCCTGCTCTTAAGATTGGCACAACAATAATGTTGTAATTCAATTTTAATTTGTCGATTTCACATCCTGTTGGAGTTTTAATCTTTTCTCCAGTCGGAACTGTTTTTAAGTCTTTAAAAACTTCGAGAGTCATTAAGCTTGAAATTTCATCAAGTAAAGTTCTGAAATCTTTTGAGCATGTGTTTTCATCTCTCATAATATTTAATTTAACTGTAATTAATGGATTGTCTACAATATGAAGCATGTTTTTTCTCCTTTCGCTTTTATTTATTTCCATCGTTTTCGTTACTACTAGTATTCTCTTTTTTAATTCTTTCTTCTTTTGTTCGTGGCGTTTCATCACTTTTTGCAGGATTCACGTCAGGAAGTTGGTTATCTATATACATTCTTGCTTTAACGTTATCAGCAATTTTCTTAATTTTTTTAGTAATAGGAGATGCACTTTCTTTAATATTTTCAATAAAGGCTCGTGCTCTTATATCTTTTTCAGATTTATGAAGTTTATTTTGAGCTAATTTAAATTTTTCAAAATCAACAACAACTTTAATCTTTTTAGCCTGTCCTGAAAGTTTATAAGATAAAACGCAAGAATTATAAAAATCAACAAATAGTAAAGCGTAATAAGCACCTAATAAAAATGTAATTCCCCAGATATGATTTGTTAAGAAAACTACCATATCGCAAAACAATGGATGTAATAATAGGAAGTATAAGGCACCACCTACAAGCCATAAAGCACTAAATAATGGACAAATAATTCCTTGAATATTGCCTTTTAATTTCGAGTAATCCCAAAGTTTAATATTCATTCCTTTAACAAAAATAATACCTGCTAAATATTCAATTAAAGTTAATGCTACGCCAATTAATAATACGCTTATAATTGCGACAGCATAGAATGGCAAAGTTCCACTTGTAGTGATTTCACCTTTATAAAAGTCTGGGATTGTGTTTGGATCGCACATATATTTCATACATATTGAAGAAAGAAAATATAGTGCGCAAACTCCAAATCCATATAAAGGAAGACATGGTCCTTTTAAAAATCCAGGATTAGTCCATCTCTTCATAGAAAAAAAGCGCCTAAAGAATACTTCACCAACATATCCAATAGCGCTTCCAATTATGAATAAATATAAATAAGAAAGAAATATTCCAAATGGACTGTATGCATTAATTTCAATAAACTCAGTTAAATTTAGAATCTTCATATCTCAAGAATTATATTACATAATGTTTTATTTTAGTAGCAAATATTTTGTTTTTAGAAATTTCGTTGGTTATCGTTTCTATTTATTGAAGAATTTTGCTATTAAACCAAATTCACAATACATATAAGCTCTGTAAATTGCTAAGAACAACTTATAGTCATCCCTAAGTTGAGGTTTAGGATTTTTATAATTCAAATGTTCGATGCATATTAAATTTACATCTAAGAAAGAACTTTCGGAATCTAGGTGATCTCTTAAATATTGTTCTTCATAAACATTTAATCTAGTACAAACTTTATTAAGATAAGCTCTTCTACTCTCAAAATATGTAGAAATAAACATTGTTACATAATAGAGTAGGTCTTTTGTTTCTTTATCATTTAACTTAACATTATTTGTGGTAAAGTTTTTATTTATTTCATTCATAAAGAGGACTATTTTTTCAATTAAACGATAATTTGATTTACTAAGATCGACAATTGCATCGTCAACATATTTTTCATATATTCCAAATTTTTTATTTAAGATATTCTTGTCGAATAATTCAGCTTTATAAATCCTATCAAATATTTTTTCTTTATATTGATTAAATAAATAAAGTTCACTTGTTCCAAAATCAAGTAAATTACTTACAACTATAATTTTACAACCGCAACCAATTAAACTAGTTAAATAACTCAAAAAAGCATCATAATCACTAGAAGCATAACGCTCTAAGTCATCAAGGATAATAACCTTATTAGGTTTTAGCTTATTAATCTTTAATAAATATTCAATTGTTTTTTCTGTATTTGTTTCTTCATTAAAAGGATTAATAACATTAGGAACTATTGAAGATACATTTGTTGCATCCTTATGTACTTTCATATAAAGGTTAGTATTAATTTCATCTATATTCTTCATTCCATGAAGCGACACATAATAAAATTTAATATCTTTGTTTTTATTACATTTTATAAATTCATTTAATAAATATGTTTTTCCACTTCCCCAAGGACCATCTAATTGAATAATGTTGTAATCACTATAAATAAAATCATTTAGATTTTTAAGAACGTTTTCTCTGTTCATATTTTCTTACCTTCTTCTATAATATTTTAATACTAATTCTACATAAATTCATAGAAAGTAGATATCTAGTAAATAA
>UQXJ01000067.1 GCA_900545015.1 uncultured Mollicutes bacterium
ACTGAACTGATTATCTTTTTTTCTTTTTTTATATGTGTAATATTTTGACGTATACGTTGATTTTAATACAGATGCAACCATTATTATCTAGTCGTTGGTTAGTGCAAATGCAACTATTCATATTTCTCTTTATATCAAGTTCATTCTAGTTCTCGTTAACGTCTAGAAAAAATTGAAAATCGCTATAATTGGATATATTTCGCACTAAATAACAAAAAATGCCGACACCATTATGATATCAGCATATAAGTTTAGTTTTGGTGCAGATAAGGAGACTCGAACTCCTACACCTTGCGGCACAAGATCCTAAGTCTTGCGTGTCTACCAGTTCCACCACATCTGCGTGCTAAATTATTTTATTGAATTTAAGCAAGAATATCAATTAAATTTAAGACTATTAATAAATAATAAGGAAGGTCCTCAATGAAATTAATAAAAATAATGACATAATCATAGAATCAGCAAATAAAAATAGAGACTTTTTTCTAAAAAATATCAACATGCTTACTACAATCGCCATAAAAATTGAAAGATTCAATATTATGAAATTAGTTAAAAAGAAAGATAAAATTGTAGACCAATAATTTTAATTTCAGTCATAAATGTATCCACAATACTTTTATATTTGCTTAAAGATGTAACAAGACAATTTCTTAATCACTCTTTTCATCTAAAACAAATTGTTTATTAACTTTATGTCTAAAAAGCAAAAACGTTCCAAAGTAAATTAAAGTAACTAAAAGTATTCCTAATAAAAGATACAAATATTCAAAGCCTGGAATTCCACTAATAATGATAGGGATATCTTTAGCAAACTGAAAAATTATTGTTTTTGATAAGAAAGTAAATAGTGGAAGAAAAACAATAGAAATAATGCCACTTGTCACAATTATACTAGCTGTAAATAAAAATATATTTTTGTAATCTTTACTTCTATTAACTTTTTTAAAAGCAAACATATATTTAGTATCAATAAAATATTTAATATACGCAACACTAAATAATAATGCCGATAATGTGAAAACTAAAATTTTACATGGTAAAAAACTATTTTCTCGAAGCCACAAGCAATCAGATAAGATTTCATTATTAAAAACAAAACACCCTTCATTCTTGTTTATAGCATCAATTAAATTATCTAAATTAGAAAGAACTTCATCTTTTTTTATATGAATTGAGGAATAGATATTTAATTTTAGATTTAATCTATCAAAAAAATCCTTTGATATGATACAAACTGGGTTGCTATAAAAACTAGATAAATTAATACCTCTTATATTTAAATCACCTTTATCATTATCACTTTTTTGATATTGTATTTTTTTATTACAGACATCATAAATTTTAGGATATTTTTGAAGTAAAAAATCTGATATTTCTTTAGCACAATCTAAAATTTTAGAATATTCGTTATTTCCATTAAAGGCTTCATCATAGTAGATACCATAAGCCGCAACATCACATAGAAATAATTTATATGCATCTTTTTTATCCTTTTGTGATACGTTGTTTTTTTACTTTTAGCTTAGATTCATATCTAACATTATCAAAACTATGATTTTGATATGCCTCTTCATAATATTTAGATGCTGAGTACTCTAAAATAAATGATTCTATGTTTCTTAAAAAACTATCTAGTGATAAATCTGTATTTAAATCTTTATGATCAAAATTAAATTCACTAGGAAGAGTAACGATATTTTTGTTAGCATAATTTTGTTCGATGAGATAAGAAATGATGTTCCAGCCTAAATAAATATCATTTTCTTCATCTTTTTATTATCAAATTTATAAATATATTTTTGATAAGTATCTTTTTTGTGAATAGAATTTAAAAGCGAATTCCCATTAATTGGTAGTTCATTTGAGCTTAATCTTGGATAAGGATACTTTAAAAATATGCTTTTAGAATGTAAATTATTTTTAATATTGTTTGTTATTTTTTCATTAAATAAAACTGAATTTTCAATTAGGTCGTTATACAAATGATCTTTAGAGTAATCAAATGTTGATAAATTAAAACCTGTATCAATAATTCCTTTGATTATTACGTTTCCATAATCAGTAACTAAAGTTTTATAGAGTAAATTATTTAAATCTTCTTTAATTAAGGAACTAGGAACTTCGGTATAAATATTTTTAATTCCAAAATCATAAAAATATCTAGCAGCAAAATCAGTTATTGCTATTTCGTTATCATTAATTGGTTTACTTCCACATTTAAATTTTAAAGAATCAGCGTCGCATTCTAGTACTTTTAAGTTTGGAACATATTGAAGAGCATTATCCCCGAGATTTAAGGAATAAATATTATGCCTAAGATTTTCTATTTCAATTAATTTATAAACATCTTTTCTATCAAATCGTTCTTCAAAATGAGTAACTTGTTGTTCGCTAATTTTTCTTGTATCAACATCAACTAAGCTTGCGTTATTATCTTCTATAGAACTCTTATAAATACTATGTATTGTATTTTTCACATAATAAGATCCAACGCCATAAAAAAGCAACGAAAAAGATAGAAAAATCGATGTAAAAATATAACTCGTTTTTCTTTTCAATATTCATTTGCAAAGGGGAGATGAAAAATAACGCTTTTTTGCTTATTTTTTAACTTTTTCATAATATTTTCGATATTTAAGCGTTTTTTCACATT
>UQXJ01000068.1 GCA_900545015.1 uncultured Mollicutes bacterium
TTAGAATGGAAATTTTCAATAAAATTAGTCTTTACTTTTTATCGAAAGGCTCGTAACTGGATATGAGTATCATATTTTTAAAAAAATATAAAAACAACTAAAAGGCGATTTATGTGCTGTAAATTAATTTAAACTTAATGTTCAATGAGCAAAAGTAGGCTTAGAGATGTAAATGCTATTAAATTTTGGTATTATCTTAAAGATGAGAGGTAATTATGAAAAAAATTAAATATTCATTGCTAGTTCTTTCGTTAATAGCATTGGTCGGTTGTAGCCAAACAACACCAAACAATCCAGGTGGCGACAATAATACTGGAGATAATAATAACTGTGGAAATGACAACACAGGCGATAACAATGGTGGAAGTGATAATAATGGTGGAGAAGAAAAACCAGAAGATAAGCATACTGGGTTAACACCTGAATCAGCATTTACCGCAAAAGAAGCAAACGAAATCTGCAAAGGTTTAGAGAATAAAGTAGCTACTGAACAAAAATATTATGTTTTTGGAACAGTTACAAAAGTAGAAGAAATTAGTCCTAAATTTGGCAATGGAACATTTGATATTGAATCAGGTGGAGAAAGCATTATTATTTTTAGAATTAAAGATTTAAATAATGCTAAATTTACAGATTCTACAGCTGTTAAAGTTGGTGACAAAATTGTTGCTTATGCATCATTAATTAATTACGATGGGAAATTTGAAACTAATGGTGGATACCTTTATTCTATAAATGATAAAACCTCATCTAGTGGAGATAGTGGAACTACAACAAATCCTGATGGTGGAAATCAAGGTGGATCTACAAGCACTCCATCGACTAACACAACTTATACAGGACATTATTACGATAGCATCAATGCAAGTACATTAACTGGTGGAAAAGATGGAACTTTAAGAGCGACATTAACATCACTTGTTCAACCTAAAGATAGATTCACATATAGCGGTTCTCAAAGTGGACAATTAGGTCAAGAATTATGTGACATTAATGAAGACCCAAATAATTCAGAAAATATGATTCTTTTCTATACTAAAAAGAGTATTAAAAAAGAAAAATCATCTATAGGAAACTGGAATAGAGAACATACATGGCCTCAATCCTTATCAGATGGCTTATATGGAAAAACTGGTGGAGGTGCTGATGCTCTTCATATCATGCCTACATATAACCAAACAAACTCAAAAAGAGGAAACAAAAAATTTGGTAATGTTAGTGGAAATGCTTGGGAAGTATTTGCAGGAGAAAAATACGCTAAAACAACATCAACTATGTTTGAACCAATCGATGCAAGAAAAGGCGATTGTGCTCGTATAGTTTTCTATATGTGGACAACATATTTTGCAACTCGTGGAACACCTATTACAAATGTTGCTGAATCAGTTGAAACACTTAAAGCATGGCATAAACTTGATCCTGTTGATGATACAGAAATGCTAAGAAATAATAGAGTAGAAGCTAGCGTTCAAAAGAATAGAAATCCATTCGTTGATCATCCTGAATGGGTAGATTTAATTTTCTAATTCATAAATTAAATTTAAAGAGGGGAAACTAAAAAGTTCTCCTTTTTTGTTACTTTTATTTTGCTTAGTCCTTTAATTTTATCTATTCATTGCTTTTAATATCTTCTTTTAATAAGATTTAAATATAAACAAATGGAAATTATACATAATTATAAATGCCATTTAAGAAGGATTTTTTATGAACAACAATGAAAATAATATTAACGAACCAAAAACTAGATATGGATCAGTAATTGCTGCATCTATTTTTTTAATAATCTTAATAATTATTATCTTAGTTACATTATTGACTCCTAGAAATGGGAGTAATAATAAAGAAAAAGAAATCACATATGATGAAGTAACTGAAATCATTAATAATTATGATAAATATGATAAAGAATCACTTAAATATTATGATTACAAATTAACATTTAATGAATTGATTTATGTTGAAGGTAAATATGATGCTAAAAATAGTATTTCATATAATGAAAAGAAAAGAATAGATGATTCAGAAAACTTTAGTATTTTAGAAGGAAAAATTGATGAAACAACATATTATTTTAAAGATGGAATAAATGATTATTCTTCATTAACTAAAGAAGAAATTACTACAATTATTCATGATTTTACTATTCAATTCATTGATGATTTTATTCGCTATGATAGCTCTTTATACCTTAAAATTGATAAAAATAACAAATATTATTTAAACGAAAATAAGGAATTAAAAGTTAAAAAAGATGATGAAGAAATCTTGATTAATGAATTTGGCAATGTTTTAAGTGGTAAAATTAAGTATCTAAATAAACTATGTAAATTTATTGTTAATTATTGAGTTATTTTATGCTTAAAAACAAGTGAATAGCAGAGCTTATTATTGTAGAAATAAAGAAAAAGTTTTAATCTAAAGATGTGAATATTGATCA
>UQXJ01000069.1 GCA_900545015.1 uncultured Mollicutes bacterium
GACATATCATCATTTAATTTGACAAAATCGTCATTAAATATTTAGGCTAGCGACACAATTTGATAAGCAGTTGTTGTAAGTGTAAAATAGCCTCCTGGTTCTGTATAAGTATCGCTTTTATAAACAGAGTCTGAATGCTGAGCAATTTCACCGTTATCAGAAAAATAATCTCCCTTAGGTGCTTCATAAGTAATTTCTGGAATCTCAATAATTTCTTTTTGAGAGAGAACATACGCAGAATTCTCAACAAAGTCTTTATCTAAGCTAAAGTTTTCATAATCGTCAATCGTTACTTCATCAGAAGAAGCATTAAGAGTTTCCATATTACATGAAATATCCGATTCATAATCTAAATTATTTTCCACTGTTGATGGTGTTGATAAAGTCGTAGCTGAAAAAAGTAATGCTAAAATAAAATTTGTAATTATTATTTTTCCTCCTTAGTTAGTACAAAAATTGTTATTATTCCAAATAACGAAATTACAAGCGTTATAAAAGTAAAAATGAAAGTAAACTGGATATTCAACTCTGTAAGTGAATAATACGAGATAAAAAAACTGCCAATTGTAGCTATCAAACCTAGTATAACGCTAAGTAGACGGTACCTGTTTTTCTTCATAAGTCCTCCTGCACCCATGCTTTAAGTATACCTCAAGTATACATCATCTTTATTGGAATACAATAGGAGTTTAGACTCTATTTGATCAGGTTGATAATCACTATTTATAATAACGATTAGGCTAAAATTCTATCTATTGTTCTCTTCTCTCCCGTCTTTTGCACTTCTTGATACAAAATAGGTACAATAATAAAGACTTCTAAAAAGACGAACTAACAGTCAATCAAGTTCTCCTTGATTTTAATTGTGTTTAAGCACAATATTATCATTTATTTAATATTTCAATAATTTTCTCAATTTGATGACTTGAATAATTTCCTACATAAACATATTTTGGATTACCATAATTTAAATTAATCTTTAAATATTTATTAAACCGGTGTTTATAATAAACTTTTGATTGTTTTTCTTCTTCTGTAAGTTTAACTATTTCAATATCTTTTATTTCTGAAATCACCACATCTTGATTCCATCTAATATCAATGTTGTTTGTAGCATTTTTCCAACTTTTTGTAAAAGTAAAATAATGAAAATGAGCAGAATCATTATTAATAACACAATACATAAGCATCATCGTTCCGCCAATCGGAACCATAAATGTAATGGCAAACACAAGAACTAAATACAAATTTTCGTATATCCGTTCACTAGTTCCTTTAGTTACTAACATGAATAGTAGTATAACAGCTATAAATATCATCGGACTACAAATAATTGCAAATAATAATACATCATAAAATGCCATTATTCTCTTTCTCATTCTTTACCATCCTATTTTTCAATTTTATCAATTAAATCGTCTAGCAAGTTACTTGCGAAAATGTCTACAACAATACAAACAACTCCACCTACAACAAAGCCAACAACAGTACCAACGCCTGGACAAATAGCAGAACCTAACGAAGTTGCCACATACAAAATACCTTTGTTCAAATAGATTAGGCCAACCCCTTTAGCTGCAGTTAATGTGGCTCCGAACACAACTCCACCAGGACTTACTCCTCTTTGGATGCTATCGTAGGCATCCAAAGTAACACCTAACGCAATACCAAATACATCCGATTTGCCTAATCCCCAACTAAATTGATTAAATGTCAGGACTCCATCTTTTATTGAAGCACCAAGCATTGTCATATCATCAGCGAATGGACTTAAATTTTTTGCAAAATAAGTTGTATGAATAACTAGTCCAGATATTGATACATATAAACCGTGAATTGTTGAACCAATATCCAATCCATTTACTAACCATCCTAGATTTAAAAGGCCTTTTGAAGTAGAACCAGAATTTACATTTCCACTTAAAGAACTACCAACACTAGCACTAGCAATAGAACTTGAATTATTGTATGAAAAACTTATTGGATTGTTATTTGCATAAGCATATAGATTTAATTCACTTACATCGGATACTTGTAAGAGACGTCCTAATTCAGGTGAATAGTAACGTGAGGATAACCAATAAAACTGAGTTTCATTATCATAATAATATCCTTTATATTTGAAAGGATTGACAGTTCCTAATTGAATTGAAGATAAATCTTCTGTATTAATAATTTTTCCGAACGCATCATATTCATATGAAA